>URPT01000001.1 GCA_900549845.1 uncultured Veillonella sp.
AAATTTATTAATCATAGGCACAGTCTTGTTTGCATAGTATACTTATGCTAATAAGGTTGTGCTTATTTTGTTGTAATGTGAGAGAAGAAAAAGAGAGGGTTTTATGTTACGTAAAAGTATAATCATGATGGGATTAGCAGCTGCTTTCACCATGAATGTAAGTGCTGTACAGATCGAAGTGCCAGCCGGACAGCCGCCTATGCCTGGGGCGGATGCGAGCATTCCTGCTAATGCGTATGAGAATTATCGTCATATTAATGAAGTAGCGGAGCAGAATGCAGAGGACTATAGTGAATTTATAAAATCACAACCTGTAAATCCTACATCTGGGATGGATAAGTTGTATCGAGAACGCCCTGGTTTGGCTAAGGCGTTGGAGTTAGCAAATTATTCTCAGTCTACCGTTGTATTGATTCATGAAGGGGATAAGAATATTCGATTATCCGTACCAAACATTAGCTTTCGTGGAGATACTGTAGAGTCTAAGTCTGGAAAAGGGCCGTTATATGCTGTACGAAGCCTTAGTTCATTTTTAGTAGTAGGGCCTCCACATGGTAAAGCGCTCAATAAATATGCTGAAAAAGAAGGGAAATATACATATCCAGGTTTGCACGATGCATCTTGGAAGCTAATGTCAAACAATGCCCATGTAATGTATACGGAGTTTACACCGAATGACTCAAAGACTACCTATGGGATTAGTTATGGCGGTTGGGTTAATACGGAGGATCCGTATCAGGATAAATCACCGGAAGTTGTGATGAGTAATTATATTATTCCATCTATAGAATCCTTGTCTGGATTAGATAATTATAGTCGTGTTGAGCATTGGGGAAATTTCAGTTATCGTGTTCCTAAGACTGCAAAGTTAGTGAGTGAGGCTGTAGAGAATATTCAATATGATGTGAGAACCTATGAGGATACAGGGGCCAAGATACGTGTAGTGCGTACCTCCATATTGGGTGAAAAACGAGATGGAACGGTCATCAAGAGTTCCATATTATCCTTTTTGAGAAAGTATAACGATTTAGAAACACCTACACAATATGCAGTCGTATGGAATAATGGTATCGCAGGCTCTTTGATCGATTCTTACAAGCCTAATGGAGAGTCTTATCTCCGTCATGTTGTGAAAGATTCTGTGTACTTTTACAGTTATCGTATTAATTATGATGAAAGTAAGACCTCTTATACACATAAACAATGGAGAGATATGATTGAATATGTAGGCTTTGATGATGCAGTCAAACTTAGAAAAGGTCCACAATGGAGAGAAGACGGGAGCTATAAAGAGAAACTAGAAAGCAGCCCTATATTTATTCCTTGGTATATGGAGTGGGTTAAGCTATTGAATCAATAGTGTGTAATATAGTGAATGTAGTTTGAGCTAATTATAAGAAATTTTAGGAGAGAGACTATGAAAACAAAATATATGGTTATGGGGCTTGTTATAGGCCTACAATTGGTAAGTGGTTATAGTTATGAAGCTGATGCGAGTTGGCTGAGTAAAACTTGGGACCGTCTAGAAACGAATGCCGCGAAACAATCTTATGATTGGCCCAAAGCTGAGCAATATACGCATTATGCGGGTGGACAAATTGTAGGAGCTACCTTACCAGAGGAGGATATGATGATCCTTGGTGTTTCATTAGGTAATACCTTTGATAGTGTAAAAGCTAGTCTAGGACAGCCTACTAAAGAAACTAGTAGAGGACTTACCTATGGTGGGGTTACATTTGGAAACTTTAAAATGGATGGTGTGGGTCCTATTGTTACCTATATGATGATCGAGAATCGTGATGCCACAACACATAGAGGCATTGCCGTAGGCGACTCCATGCGAAAGGTCCTTAATGTATATGGCAGACCCGATTTAGTAGATACTAACAATCGATGGTTTTATGGGAAATACCGCTATCGAACTGATATGATGCATGGCATACAATTTGAACAAAAAGGCGATAAAGTCAGCAAGATTTTAATTTATAAATGATTATATTCTTACCATATCTATGAAAAAAGCCGAGCTTTTAATTCATAGAATTAGCCCGGATTTTATTAGTTTATTCGTATATTTGTATAATATAATTCTTATTGTATCGTATATTAATGCATCATATAATGTGATTAGGAGAATTAGACGATGTTGGGAAATAAGATAAACCGGAGGTCATTATGAAAGCATTTGAATCAAAAGATTATAAAGCGTTTTCTATGTTTGAGGATCGTTGGGCTCTTGTTACAGCTGGTACGCCTGAGGCTTTTAATACTTGTACGGTTAGTTGGGGCAGTATGGGCAATGTATGGGGACCTAATGGTGGTGACATGTCCACGGTGACGGTGTATATCCATCCGGCTCGTTACACTCAAGAGTTTATGGCTAAATACGATACTTTTACCGTTAGTTTCTTTCCTGAAAGCTATCGCAAGGCGCTTGGTTATTTGGGTTCTCATTCGGGCCGCGATGAAGATAAGGTGGCTAACTCTGGTTTAACACCGGTTGCAGCAGGCGATGGGGTAACTTTCAAAGAAGCAGATTTAACATTTGTATGTAAAAAACTGTATGAACATCAATTTGATGAAGCTCACTTAGCGGATAGCGTAAAGGAATATTATGCAGCAAATCCGTCTATGTATACCCAAGTTGGCAAAGATCGCTGGGAACCACATTATATGTACATCGGCAAAGTAGTTGAGGCCATAGAGGGATAGTCTTATATACAACTTATTTATATTGAGGGAATTGTATGATTAAAAGAGCGATTTTAATAGGCCTTTATTCGTTTGGTCTTATAGTAACAGTACATGCTGCCAATATAAATCTTCCTGGTGGAGATGCCATGGTGCCTGATACTGCTTATGAAAGCTATTCGTATAATAGTGTTGATATGGATCTGGTAGAGTCTCAGTTTAGACGTCGCTCAGGCCCTGTGGTAGCACAGACTGTGAAAAATGGGCGTAGGACGGTAGAGCAAGCTAAGGCATATATGGATGGTAATGCCAAGTTTTTAAAACGCCAAGCTAATCAGAGTACAGTGTTCATCTTTGACGATGATACACAGCATATTCGCTTTTCTATGCCTTATCCAAGTCTTGAAAGTAAGGCGATTAATGATAACACTAATTCAGTTGTTAATGTCGTAAATGGTATCCCTCAATATTATATTAAAAGTATGAATGCAGATATCGTAGTCGATGTGGATGATAAGACTACCTATACGGATCGAGCTTTCACATATAAAACGGTAAAAAATGGTCAATGGCAGCAGAAGTATGGGATTATAACACCACGCATCCCTGGAAAAGAGGAGAAGACTGAGCCGCGTACGAGTACGGGTGTTGAGTTTTCCCTGCCTAGTGATACGAACCATGTATATCGTGTTAACATCATAAATCGTGGTAATGGCAATCCAGATCATATTAGGTATGCAGAAGGGGCTTTAGCGAATTATGTGATTCCATCGGTAGAGGATACAAAAGCGATAGATCGCTATTCTAATGTTGAGAAATGGGGAAACCTTGAATATCGTGTGCTCAAGAATAGTACGAGAAAAGCCGATTATGAGCCTACCTCCTATGGTGAGGAAACGCGCGTTTATAAGGTGGGGGATATAGTGCAGCTGATTAAGCGCCGTCCGATTTTTCCAAATGATGAAAAACATTTTTATTCAGGTGCTTTTTCTACGATGGATACGATGAGTCGAAAATACCCGTATTCAGTTAATGATAATGCGACTATTTGGCGTAATGGTATGCCTGCATTTAGTGGTAGTGTAAAATTTGATAATGGTATTAATTATACATATTTTACAATCCGTGATGATAAATATGTGTACAGCATTGAAGTTGCTTATAAAGCCAATACGGTGAAGACGTCTTATCATGATATTCGTAATATGGTAGAAATGGCAAAATTGATCAATCGTCCGTATAAGCAAGAGTTTCCTGCGTTGAAGTACATTTGGGAAGCTGATGTTTTTAAATTGCCTTAAAGCTTAACTAATATTTTGTCTATGTGTAGATATACTTATGCATAAAAAGAAATAGAGAAAGAAAAAGAGCCAGTATTGCGATTTGCAGTACTGGCTGTTTTGGTTACACATCTTATTAGATTTTGAACGATGTTTTAATGGGCATGGCTCTCCTCTGTATCTGGGAATAAAACATGCTCTTTTAGTTTAAAGCTAGGATTATTGGTAGACTCAAAAAACTCAATCATATTTCGTAATTTTTGAATCTCTTCAACACTTAAAAAACTTGGATAAAAGATGATATAGGTAAAGCCATAGGTCCCATCATAGGATTGAAAGGTTAGGATGTGATCATCCTTATGAGGTGTATAGATGTGTGTGGATAGCCCAGGAATATTATTATTCCATATAACGGTATAATTAATATAATCTGATGTTGGTTGGTAATAGTAAATATCCCAGAACGTATCTAAATTAATGTTAAAATTGTAATGACCGTTTACAACAAGATTGCGCGCATATGGGTTTTTAGGGATATTATTAGTAGAAACAAAGAATGTTATGTCCCCTTTTTTGTAGGATCTAATATCTTGGTATTCGCTGCCCTTTTCCTCACCTATGTATATAGCATCTTTTGGTACGCGGTATTGTACACCGTTTAAGTTTTCTATGCGTGAATATTGATTTAATTCATTTAGGTTTTGCACAGAGGGAAGCACATAATTAGCCAATAATTTATCTGTAGGAACCTTGTTCAGAACGGGGTTGTTATCATAATAGACAAACCCTGCGTGATATAAAGGGGAACGCATGTTATAGCCCTTAAATTTAAAATTGATCGTGTCGATGGTAAGAGTTGTTTTTTTACCGTTTTCAACGTGCGGCATCTTCATACTATCCCAAGTGCTGTAGGTAATAGTAGGATATGAAAATACAGTGCCCTTTATATCAGAAATGTGTTTTGCTGGATTACGTTTTGCCCTGTCCTGAAAGAAATCACGAACATTCTTGTCGGTTAGTTTTTCATAAGCTATTTTTGTGTTACGCCAGTCATAGTCTTTGTAATCAGCATAGTCAATTTCTAAATTGAGACTCCCATTATTGGTTAATACTCGATAGTCCTCAATGGTTCGACTTGGATTTTTGTAACGTCCTATATCATAATCACTTTTTATGCCCGCTATAGGGAATGAAAGCCGAATTTGGTTGTAATTGTCGTGAATGGAGATAACTGTATTATGGTAATGTTGACTGCGATATATAGAGGCAGCTTTAGCATACTCAATTTCGTTTTTACTAATACCATTAGCCTTGTCTGTTAACTTTAGTGCTTCCACATAGTTTGCTACATCCTTTTCAATATCAGGGCTCGTGGCTTGATAATTTATGTAGGCATCCTTTGGAATCTTCGAATCTGCACCAGGAATATTAACATCGATGGCTCCTATTGGTGATAATATAGTGCTTATCATAAAAGCACCCGCTAATAGTGGTAGTTTTGTCATGGTAGTATCTCCCGTTTATACTCTCATATCTATTGATACTGTCATAATCCATTGGTTATGTTACTAAGTATAATTATATTACATAATACTTATTGTACTGTATATTAGTGCATTATATAATGGGGTTAGGATAGTTATACGAGGTTGGGAAAATAAGATAAACCGGAGGTCATTATGAAACCATTTGAATCTAAAGACTATAAAGCATTTACTATGTTTGAAAAACGGTGGGCTCTTGTTACAGCTGGTACACCTGAGGATTTTAATACTTGTACTGTTAGTTGGGGCAGCATGGGCAACATGTGGGGCCTAGTTGGTAATGATATTTCCACAGTGACTGTGTATATTCATCCAGCTCGTTATACCCAAGAATTCATGGCGAAATATGATACGTTTACCGTTAGTTTCTTGCCTGAAAGCCAACGTAAGGCTCTTGGTTATTTAGGATCTCATTCTGGTCGTGACGAAGATAAGGTGGCTAATTCGGGCTTAACACCAGTTGCAGTAGATGATGGTGTCATGTTTGAAGAAGCAGAGTTAACTTTTGTATGCAAAAAGCTTTACGAACATCAATTCGATGAAGCACATTTAGCGGATAAAATAAAAGAGTATTATGCATCCAATCCTCCTGAATATACAAAAGCTGGCAGTGATCGTTGGGAACCACACTATATGTACATCGGAGAAATAGTTGAGGCTATAGAGAAATAGACAATCTATGTAATATACAAATAAGGCAGTCCATCAGGACTGCCTTATTTGTAGTTATATTTTTCAAAAGGAGAAAGTGAGACGGTATTTACTACCTGTATATATCATAACATAGGGTATGGGTTAAAAACGCCACATAATATTAATTGCAAATTCTTAGTTGTTTACGTGAGGTTTTATGGTGAAATTTACACTATATTTTTTTGTAATTTATCAAAATAAGTCATAAAATTGATGAAAAATCAGTATATATGAGCCGACAGTGAGGAATAGCTTATATAGTGGGTTCTTTCATTGAGAACTACTATAAATTGTATATTTTGATAAAATTTTATGAATTTTAACCCCACAAAAAGTGCAAAATCTGATATAATAATAGTATCAAAAATAACTACGCGAATGCGTAGTTTTCTTATTTTGTGTTTGGCGTAGGTAGTCCCATGAGTGTAGTGAAGCCCTTATTATGGCTATTAGAACCGTATATCGTATATAAAGCCTATTTGTGGGCGCTCCGCTTTATAGCTCATCCATTGACGTGGGAAGGCGAGATAGACTTATTCTCCTTGACCTTAACGGTGCTGCTCATCCTTGATGCGGTGGCATTGCCCTTAGTGATTTTGTATTGCCCAGGTCTCAATCCTAGAAAGCGTATGCCCGACTGGATTGTTCGATTAGGTACACCTATTTATATCGTCCATAATTGGCTTGATGGCAAGGTGGGCGGCGGTACGTCTACACCGATTGTATGGCTCCGCAGAGCTTTACATTCACTGTTGCTATTCATCTATTATCTTGTGCCGTTTTATGTGGGCGGTCATCTCGTGATGGGCCTCGTGGTAGCGCTCATGTATGATGTCCTCGTTTGGGCCCATGGAGGTGTGTAGTGGCTACTTGTGAATGGCCGACGACGCCTTTGTATCAGGCGTATCACGATCATGAGTGGGGTCGTCCTATTCATGATGATCGATTGCAGTTTGAACATCTCTGTCTTGAAAGCCTCCAATGTGGTCTCAGTTGGCTTACGATTTTGAATAAACGAGACATCATTCGAGGCTGTTTTGATCACTTTGATATTGATGCGGTTGCTGCTTATGGTGAAAGCGACATAGAACGGATTATGGAGACTGAGGGCATGCTCAAGTCTCGCCCTAAAACTGAGGCTATTATCAATAATGCTTCTGCTTTTAAACGTATTCAAGATGAATTTGGTTCGTTTTGCAACTATATCTGGGCTTTCACAGGTAATAAAACAATTATTTATGAAAGCCATCCCGATGGGCATGTGCCAGCAAAGAATGGTCTGTCTACACGGATTAGTAAGGATCTAAAGAAGCGCGGGTTTAAGTTTGTAGGCCCCGTTACTATTTATTCCCATCTACAAGCCAGTGGCCTTATCAACGATCACGGTAAGGACTGTCCTTGTTTTGACGAGATTAATAAGACCGCAGATATTGTTCAATTGCCTGTAGACGCTGAGGATTAATACAGGTTGTAACGTATTTGTATAATCGTTAGTTAACAATAGTTTTTATACATGATTGGTTTTACAAAATTGAACTTGTGTTAAACCGCACTTTAAGGTGTACACTATAGTCGATGGAAAGATAGCGTTCCATCATATGTCGGCCCGCTTTATACAAACACATATATTCTCTCTCTCCAAAGCGGGTCTCTCATATACTTCTCTCTCAAAGCTATAAACACAACATGAAGCCCCTATCCTTCACGGGATAGGGGCTTTTTGCTATATGTTTTTATCTAGGGCCATATAACGGCATAGATTAGTTGTATACCACGATAAATTGATTTATTTCGATATAGTTGATATACTGATGATGAAATAAAGTATTACTTTCACAATTCAGAAAGGGAAATATATGATTGGTTTGGGCACGGCCATTAACATTGGCCTCATCATAGCCGGCAGCTTGTGTGGACTTGCATTTGGTCGGTTTATGAAAGAAAATTTAAAACAGACGCTCATGATGGTGAGCGGCATTATTGTTCTCCTCCTCGGGATGAGCGGTGCCATGCAGTATATGCTAGTCATCGTGAACGGAACGATACAAACGACGGGGCCTATGCTGATGATCATTAGCATGGTGGCAGGCGCCGTAATTGGTGAGCTTATCGACCTTAACCGTTGGATTACTGTATTTGGCGACTGGGTGAAAGCCAAAACTGGTAACACTGGTGATCCGCAGTTTACGCACGCCTTTATTACGGCATCCCTTACGTTTACAGTGGGAGCCATGGGCGTGCTAGGCTCTATTCAAGACGGCTTAACGGGTAATTACCAAACGCTGTTGTTGAAAGGTATCCTCGACGGCATCATCGTTATGGTTATGGTTTCCTCTATGGGGAAGGGTGCGTTGTTCTCCTTTATTCCTGTAGGGATTACGCAATGGATCATTACCGCTATGGCACACATCGCAGCACCGTTGATGACACCGAGTGCCATCGATAACTTGTCTTATGTGGGATCTATTCTGATCTTCTGCGTCGGTATAGACCTCATCTGGCCTGGTAAAATCCGCATTGCGAACCTATTACCAGCCATCTTTGTAGCCATGGGGCTTACATTCTTGCTGTAATGTTAATCGTATTATAAATACTAAGAAAAATAATATATAGATTTTATAAGAGACCTATATTCTCTAACCTTTCACTGCTGTACTTTGTACATGAAAGCCTGGAGAATATAGGTCTTTTTATATTTGTAGCCATTAGTCACATGGATAATTTTTTAAAAGTTAGTATTAATCTTTGCTTATCTTCAAGTTATAACTAGAACTAGATACATTCTGAAATAGGTGACCAATAGAGTCAGGAGAATAGTAGGATTTGAGTGATATTTTAGAGAAATCCTTTACCGAAATCATTTATAGAATAAAGTTATTCCATAATATACTCGTTTTACAGGTATATATTATTGAGCTATACCTGTAAAACAGGTATAATCAAAGGAGAGGTTCTATGATTATCGGATTTAAAGATAAGGAAACAGAAAAGGTTTACCATCAGAGTTTTTCTAAACGCTTTTCCCCGTTTATACAAAGATTAGCTCTTCGTAAGCTAATATTATTAGATAATGCTGAATCGATACAGGATTTAAGGTGGCCACCTGGTAACCGATTAGAGTTATTGCAAGGCAATCGCTTTGGCCAGTATAGTTTACGGATTAATAGCCAGTATAGATTATGTTTTAAAGTGAAAGATATTAATAGTTTTTATGATGTAGAAATTATAGATTATCATTAATAGAGAGGGAATACATATGGACAAGTTTATTCCAACACCTACCATCAGTGAGATATTGAAAGAAGAGTTTATGGAGCCATTAGGATTATCTGCATATCGATTAGCTAAAGATATACATGTGCCTGTTTCGCGTATTCAGGAAATCTTGAATGGGACACGAGCTATTTCAGCAGACACCTCTCTACGTTTAGCTAAATACTTTGGTGTTTCTGAAGGATATTTCTTGCGGTTGCAGATGGATGTTGATTTACGTACCGCAAAGCATAGTGCAGGGATGGAGGAAGTATTAAGCTCTATTGATCATTGTAATGCATTAGAACCTGTAGACTGTCAATGAGATATTGATAATTTTCGATATATTTGGTACACTTAACTTATAAATATATCGTTATAACATTATGTATTACTATAAGGAGACGCTATGTTATTTGTTGAATATCCTAAATGCACAACATGCAAAAAAGCAAAGAAATTCTTAGATGATCATAATATTAAATACACAGATCGTGACATTAAGTCTGAAAATCCTACAGCTGAAGAAATTGCTGCGTGGTATCCACAATCTGGTAAAGATTTAAAAGCATTCTTCAATACATCTGGTATGATTTATCGTGAACAACAATTGAAGGATAAATTACCAAACCTTAGCGAAGAAGAAAAACTCGCTTTATTAGCATCCAATGGTATGCTTGTGAAACGTCCTATCTTGGTTCTTGAAGACAAAGTACTTGTTGGCTTTAAAGAAGCAGAATGGATCGAGGCGTTGAAGCTCTAATTTTATATTAGTTAACCGAAAGAACAGGTCCCTAAAAGCCTCCATAGCGAGCTAAGTCGTTTTTAGGGACCTGTTCTTTCTACGTCTAATAAAGAAATAAGAGCTTTCAACTAAAGCTCTTAAGGGAATGTCATTTTTAGAGATAGGTGCTTTTCTTTTTATATGAAATTAGGATCTTCAACTTAGGCCTATTGGAAGGCCTCCATAGTGAGCTAAGTCGTTTTTAGGGATCTGTTCTTTCTATGTCTAATAAAGAAATAAGAGTTTTCAACTAAAGCTCTTAAAGGAGAAGTCATTTTTATAAATTTATTCTTTTGGTACTACATAAAGAAATTGTAGTTCTTTATCATTTATCGAAAAAAATGATTTGTATATAATTCGCATATTTTGTATAATGGTTACATTGTAGATATACCCCTATGGGTACATAGATTTATCAAATAATTTAGGTTCATATGGTTTTGAATTAATTTAGGTATAGAGAGTTCTGAATTAATATTGTGTTGTTTTTGTTTTATTTCCGGAGTAAGTAAGGCCGGTTCTAGTGTATAGAGGTCTATATGAAATTTTTACAGTCTTTATCGGCGCAGGTGTCGTTGTTCACGCAAGGTGCTATTTTGGCGCTAGGTGTTTTATTTATTCTATTAGATGCCATCACAGAGTCATTCAATCCTGTTATTGACTTGGCTTGGGTGACGGTTCTCGTTTGTGGTTTGCCGCTGCTCATTAATAGCGTTCAAAGTATTTTGAAGCATTTAGAGATCCATGCTAATTTCCTTATTGTTGTGGCCATGGTAGCGCTCATTTCCATTGGCGATTATCATACGGCGGCCTATGTGGGCCTCATCGTACAGGCTGGCTTTTTCTTGGAACAGCTTATCACAGGCGAGTCACATTATACCTTAGATGATGATATGCTTCCTGCCATGCCATCTCAACTCGTTGCTATGCGTCAGGGCATTAACAATTATTCATCTGTTATTGTTGTGGCTGTATTGTTATTATCTATGGGTTCCTTTGCATTGACACAGGATTTCATACATACCGTAACCTTGTTATTGGTACTATGCCCGTGTTCCTTGGAGCTTATCTTAGTGGCGCTCATGATGGGCTCTCTTGTGGATGATGCATCTCCCGTATCAGAGCTTTCAAAAGGAACAAAGCAGTCTCATTTAGGTTTACTCATCGTGTCCATTGTATTCCATATCGCCATTATCGGTGCTGGTGTATTTGGCTTCATGGATCCTGTTACGGCTGTTGCGTTGCACGGATTGGCGCGACTTGGTCTCGTGTATAATTTGAAAGTTCTCAATAGTTCTTTATGCGTAGCATAGAATGTAGTGCAGTGTATAGTTTTAGACATAATAAAATCCCCTAGTAACGATGTGTTACTAGGGGATTTTTGTGTTCAAACAACTGTTAGTTGTAGATTACTGTTCTTTTGCTTGGGATTTATCACCAAGTGTGAGAAGTAGGAATACGATAGCGAGGATACATGCACCAACGAGGGCTACGAAGCCGCCATCCCAACCATAAAGGTCAACCATGAGACCCATGAAGGCACCAGCACCAGCGGAACCGATGAGGTAACCAAGAAGGCCTGTAAGACCAGTAGCACCACCTGTTGCTACCCGTGGTACCATGTCTGCTGCTTGAAGGCCGATCATCATAACAGGACCGTAGATGAGGAAGCCGATAGCGATAAGTGCTAAGTTATCGATAAGGATATTGCCTGCTGGGTTGAACCAGTAAACGAGGATCGCCAAGATAACGAATAGCATGAAGCAGATAGTAGCTGGTGCACGGCGGCCACGGAATACACGGTCACTCAAATAGCCGCTTACGAGCATGCCTGGAATACCAGCCCATTCGTATAAGAAGTAAGCCCAACGGGAACCTTCTTTTGTAAAGCCTTTTACAGCTGTCAAATAAGTAGGAGCCCAGCTTACTACGCCATAACGGATGAAGTACACAAAGATATTCGCAATTGCAAGATACCATAAGTATTTGTTATGCAAAATATATTTGTAGAAGATTTCTTTGAAAGTAGTTTTGTTTTCATCACTTACTTCAGCTGCAACTGTTTCGTGTTTATATTCTTCAATAGGTGGCAAGCCACAGGATTGAGGTGTATCTTTCAACAAGAAGAATGTAACTACAGCTAACACGATAGAAATAAGAGCAGGGAAGAAGAAAATACTATGCCATGTACCAAATAGATAGATACCTAACGTAGCAAGGGGTGCGATGATACCGCCACCAAGGTTGTGGGATACGTTCCACCAGGACCACCAAGCGCCGCGTTCAGAACGGGAGAACCAAGTTACCATATTTTTCGCATATGGAGGATAGCCCATGCCTTGGAACCAACCATTTAAGAAGGCGAGCACGCACATGATAGGAATACTGCTTAAAACACCAGGTAAGGTGCCGAATAATAACATAACTAAAGCACTGAGCAATAGACCTACTGTGGAGAAGTATTTTGGGTTAGAGCGGTCAGACGCATTACCCATGACAAATTTACTTACGCCGTACGCTACGGATAAGAGGGTCATGACAATACCAAGATCCGCTTTAGTGTAACCGTACTCAGCAATCATGTACGGAACAGCCAAACTAAAGTTTTGGCGGATCAAATAGAATGTAGCATAACCAATAAAAGTACCTGCAAAGACTTCTTTGCGAAGACGTTTGTAGGTGGAATCGATTTGCCCCTCTGGTAATCGTTCAATATGAGGAGCTGGAGAGAAAATCGACATCATCACACATCCTTTCTACAAAATGTCTTTTTTATCATACCATGTATGACTAAAAGTCGACTATGTTTTATTTTTAATTATGATAAATAGTTATTTTAACGTACCATTATGGGTATTTGGCATAGGTTGAGTATTATTAAAAAATCTACTGTATGGCGGTAGTCTTCTTGTAAAAGCAGCTCGCAAACGCGTATTTGAAGGGTAATTAAAATTTATTTACTGATTTGATTGATAAGGCATCATGAGCTAAACCTAATATAGTCAATAAAATAGCGCTATCTATTCCGAATAAAACTCAATTAGAGTTGTGGGATAGATAGCGCTTTTGTATTGTATATTAATTGTGAATATATTTATATACGTACGTGAATATATTGATTTTATAGTCTCAATTAATCAATATATGTTACAGGATAGCCTTTGGCTTCGATTTCGCGGCGGTTAAGACCGTTTGGTAAGTCTGGATAGCCAATAGCAAGGCTCGCATAGACTTTTTCACCGTCTTTTAGACCTAGTTCACGCATTTTAGCTTGGATGCGTTCGTTGTCTTGAAGGTGACGGATTTGGTTAACCCAGCAGCTACCAAGGTCTAATTCGTTGCAAGCAAGCATCATGTTTTGCATCGCACAAGATACATCGGCAAAGTTATTCGCATAGTTTGCTTGGCTAGCGAGTACGATGAGAACCGGTGCATTATAGTTGAATACAAACTTGCCTTCAGCGGACATTTTAATGATGTTTACCATGTAAGGTAATGTATTTTCCGTAATCGGCATTTTGCCGTATTCCTCTTGAACGAGTGTTACTAGCTCTTTGAGCACATCTTGGTTTGTGATGACCATAAAATGTGTCAATTGTGTATTACCGCCAGATGGAGCACGGCGGCCAGCGTCGAGGACTTGATCGATAAGCTCTCGAGATAATTGATCAGCTTTAAATTTACGCGTACTATGACGTGTTTTGATACATTCTAAGGTGTTCATATAGTCCTCCTATTATCAATCAGTTTTATATAGAGTTTCTTTTATTATACTACAGGACATAGATCTAGAAAGAAATTTAGAATGAGATTCAGAAAGAGCTGCAGAAGATGCAGCACATGGCGGGATGTGGTATTGAATTCTAATATCAAAAAAATTTATTAATAGTTTCACAGCTTTATGGTGTGATTTCTGCCCATAAATTCTATAGAAGTACTCGTTTTTTAATAAAAAAGAAAAAATATATTAAATAATTGACAAATTTAAAAATTTGTGGACAAAGTAGATTTTTTACGTTGACTGCTTGCTGTAGAATTGTGTACAATTAATTTGTAGATTATTGTGTGCATATGGAGGTAGAATATGGCAGAAATTGGCGTACTGGAAGGTTATAAACATAAAGAAGATGTACCTGATGCAGAGTACATGAAATTAGACAACCAATTGAGCTTCCCACTTTATGTAGTGGCGAAGGAAATTGTTAATGCATATCGAAGTCACTTAGATCCGTTAAATTTGACATATACTCAATACATCGTAATGATGGCATTGTGGCAATATGGTGATTTGTCCGTTAAAGAACTAGGTCAAGTATTGCGCCTTGATTCTGGTACATTAACACCACTTTTAAAGAAATTAGAAGCTAAAGCATTCTTAAAGCGTAAGCGTAGTCGTCAAGATGAACGTGTCGTTATGGTAACCCTTACTGATACTGGTAAAGCATTACGTGACGAAGCTGTTCATGTACCGCGCCGCTTGTCTGAATCTGCAGGTCCGATTTTCGACGTAGAAGAAACGCGTCAATTGCGCATGTTGCTTAACAAATTGTTAGACGCAATCGATAACGCTAATGCTAGAACAGCAGAGAAGCTTAAGCGCTAATGTAGTGTATTTTAGTAAGATCTCATATGCATCATTCTCTAATTTAATATATCTAATATTTTCATAAAATGTGATATACTATACATATAACGTATTGTACTGAGGTCATGTGAGATATGACCTGTTCGTGAGATGCCGTTCAGGCAAAAGGAGAGCATTATGAATAAAAATTTATTAGGCGCATTTGTATTAGCCGGTACATTATTAGTTGGTGGTGTTGCTAACGCAGCAAACTGGAATGGTTTAGCTAACTATCCAGAGGTTCCAAACAGTGCAAATGGTTCTGAAACATACTTCTTTGATAAAGCATCCCAATTCAGTGGTATTGATAGTAGCCGTAACTATGTATTCGGCATTAATGTAGTGAATATGCATAACAACCAATATGGTGAAGCTACATTGTTCAAATACATTGTTCACCCAAGCTTGCATACTGTATATCGTTTCTCTCCAGATGGTCAAGCGTACCAAATCACTCCTGGTTCTAATGAATACAACATGTTCTTGGCTGCTTGGAAAGAAGTATACGGCACTGATTTCTCTTTCCCAGCTTTATAATTTGATGGCGCAAGCCGTAATAATTACATAACTATTGCTGGTGAAAGCTCCTTTGGGCTTTCACCAGTGTTGTTTATGGAGGTTTCCTATGTCTAAATCTGAATTTGCTCAAGCCTATACGGAGCGCATGTTCCCTGATATTGCAGCCCCTGCAGGTTATATCGACCCTGAGTTTGAAGTATTGTTTGATAATTTTGCCTTTGACGAAGTTATTACCGAAGAGGGTCGCAATGTGCCTGCCAAGGATCGTTTCTTGGCTATCCTTGCTACATTAGTGGGTGTATCTGCCGTCGATGAATATGCGTTGATGCTACCAGCAGCACTTAACTTTGGCTTGATTCCCGATGAAGTAATAGAGCTCCTTTATCAAGCTGTGCCATATCTTGGTATCGGTCGTGTGCGTCCATTCTTTAAAGTCACAAATAAGATTTTTGACTATCGTGGGGAAACTGTTGTAGATCCATCTCGCAGCACAATCACTAGTGAGTCTCGCATTGAAAAGGGCGTTGAAAAGCAAGTTGAAATCTTTGGTGAGTCTATCCGTAATTCTTACCAAGAAGGCCCTGAAGAGACACGTCATATCAAGAAATGGCTTGCTAATATGTTCGGTGACTACTACACTCGTAAAGGATTGAGTGTGGCTCATCGTGAAATGATTACCTTCTGTTTCTTAGCGGCTCAAGGTGGCTGTGAACCTCAGCTCAAGGCTCACGTAGAAGGCAACTTGAATGTAGGAAACAGTAAACAATATTTGATTAACATCGCCTCCCAATGCGTACCGTACATCGGTTACCCTCGTACATTGAATGCCCTTCGTTGCATTCAAGACGGCTATACCGCATGGGAAGCTAAACAATAAGAAATCATGTAATACATCAACGTGTTATGTAATCTATATATGATATATAGTTCATAAACATGTTAGGTAAATATAAAGGAGTTCTATGTTTGATTTAAATCCGATACAGATATTAGCTAGTATTCCCGCTATTATCATCGTTTTTTCTGTCTTTGGATATGCAGAGGCCAAGGTAGCTACCTGGTTTGGCGATCCAACACCTCGGATGGCGGGGCGCCTCACATTATCTCCTTTGGCACACCTTGATTTAATAGGTACTATCTGTATTATTCTAGTTGGCTTTGGCTGGCCTAAAGGGATGGCTATTAATCCATCTTACTTTAAAGACCCACGCCGTGATATGAGCTTACTTGCTTTTGCAGGTCCTATAGCAGGCTTGATTACAGGCTTCGTATTTACTTTCATATACGTACTCTTAGGTAATTTGAATCTTATGCAGTCACCTGGTTTACCGATGGTTATGCAATACATTATTTTGTATAGCATTGGCCTTTCCATTTTCTGCTTAATTCCATTCCCACCATTACCTGGTTTTAATATCATTTTGCCGTGGCTACCAACAGAATGGCAAATTAAATATTACCAATTAGGGATGATTAACTTGATCTTCTTTATCATCCTTATTAATACACCGATTATTTCTATGGTAATCCGTCCATTGCAACAAACGATTTTCAAAATTTACTTTGCAATCATTGGGACAATTTTATAAATATATTTGGTGAAAGCCACTTCCGTAACTGTATATACTAATGGATATACTAGACATATATACTAGACATATAAAAAGCCTCTACCGTATAGGTAATTTCTATATGGTAGAGGCTTTTTCTAGTATATCTGCCTTATGTTAATCGCTTTTCTAGTATATGTGCCTTATGTTGATTTTTTTGAGTGCTAGATTTTCTTGTTAGTAGATTTTAACTGCATTATGATTATTGCTACTAATCGTATAACTATATTTTACTAGGGACTACTTTAAAATAATTGGTATCGATATATTTATATTAAAAACTATCGATATAGTTTTCATAATATGATATACTGAGTGTAGAAATCGTAATTTTTCGATATAACAGTGTTTTAGTATATCGTAGATAAAACAGTGTTAATTACTGAATATAAAGTAGTGATAAATACTATATATAATGAAGTATTTAATACTATATATAATGTAGTATGTAATACCATAAGTATATTGACACAGTGTATAAGTTAGTATAGAGATATTCAAGTGAATAGAAGAGGAATACATATGGATTTTGAAGAAAACCAAGTACCAGAGGCGATTCTGGACAAGCTTACAAAGGTGTGTACATGCCGTAGCATTACACGTAAAACGATTAAGGAAGCCATTTTGAATGGCGCTCACACATTTCCTGAGGTAAAAGAAGCAACACGTGCCGGCACAGGCGCTTGCGGTGGTAAAGGCTGTGGCCCTCGCATCGTTAAGCTCTTAGCAGAAATGAAAGAGCAAGGTAAAATTTAAAACTAAGTAAAATTTAAGATTAAGCAACAGTTAAGCGTAAGTTTGACCTTAATTCATATAAAGACTATTACTTCAAACCAATACGGTATATATTCGTAGGTTTTGGGTAATAGTCTTTTTTGCGCTAACGATTCACGAGATGTATTGGCGTTTTGGGGTTGTCTTTATTATTTGATATACTATACATAATACTTTTTAGAGATTTTGGAGGTATATATGTTTCAACGTATCATAGCAGCTACGATGATCGGCGCGTTGGCGCTCACAACGGGTTGCGGTTTACATAATCCATTTACTTCTAAGGCGGAGCCTGTCACCTATGAATCTGTGGCTCAGAGCGAGCTTTCACCAGAGCAAAAGGTGGATAAATTAGTGGCTAATATGTCTGATGCAGACAAGGTGGGCCAATTGTTGATGATTGGCATCCACGGCAAGACATTGAATGATGATGCTAAGTTTATGATCAATGAGTACCGCGTGGGCGGCATTATCTTGTTTGACCGTAATATGGAGTCCAAAGATCAAGTGAAGTCGCTCATTGCGGATATTAATAAAACTGGTAAAAGCGCGGGTTTAACGCCATTATTCATCGGTATCGACCAAGAGGGCGGTGCCGTAGCGCGCATGGAGGACCAGCTCATCAAGGTTCCTCCTGCTGAAGAGTTAGGCAAGGAGCCTATTGAGCAGGCGGTATCCTTGGCCAAACAGTCTGGTACGGAACTTAAAGATCTGGGATTCAACATTAACTTTGCTCCTGTGGCAGACTTGGGCTTAACCTATGGCCGTTCCTTTAGTACGAACCCTGATGAGGTCGTACGCTATGCCAGTGCAGTAGGCAAGGCCTATGATGAAGCGGGCTTGTGGTATTCTTACAAACACTTCCCAGGTATTGGTAAAACGGATGTCGATTTACATGCTGATACCAGTGTTGTGCCAGTGTCTAAAGAGACATTGTTGAATGAAGATACAAAGGTATTTGTAGACCTCATTAAACAGTCTAAACCGAATACATATGCAATTATGGTGTCTCATGCGATGTATCCTCAAATCGATCCAGACCATCCATCTAGTCTATCTAAAGCTATCATTACAGATTGGTTGCGTAAGGATATGGGATATAACGGCGTTGTCGTAACGGATGATATGGATATGGGCGCTCTTGCTAAACACTACACCTTCGGCGATATGGCGGTTCAATCTATTTTGGCTGGCAGTGATATCTTGCTTGTATGCCACGAGTACGAACACATGCAAGAGGCGTACAATGGCCTTATGAAAGCTGTAAAAGACGGCCAAATCTCCAAAGAACGACTCGATGAATCTGTGAAACGAATCTTGCTTATGAAGATAACTAAAATTTCTTAGACTATTTGTTTTTGTTGGCAGGAATTAATTAATCATATAACGAATATAGAAAGTGGAAGTACTATTCATTGAAATCGCATCTGAGTTGACACTCAAGGGAGAACTTTGTTATAGTTATTACACAGAGAAACTGTGCGAAGCTTACGGGCAACGTACAACGCTCGTCGACTCAAGGGTCGGCGAGCTTTTTTGTTTGTAGGAGGGACTTATGTCTAAGCCGTTTAAGTCTTTAGATTCCCTATTACGCTTGATGAGAAAACGAAATATTACAATTGGAAAGGGGAGCGAAGGTAGTAGAGTTAAAAGAATTTTAGCGAGAGATAACTATTATGCAGTAATTAATGGATATAAAGACATTTTTTTAGATAATAATGCAACATTAAATAGTGGTGATGACTATTATGTAACTGGGACAACATTCTTTCAAATATATGGATTATATTGTTTTGATCGTAATTTGCGAATTATTTTATTAAAAGCTCTATTGCAAGCTGAACAAAATATTTGTACTAAAGTATCTTATCGTTTTTCGGAGGTATATACATCTGAATTTAGTCATTTGAATGTAAATAATTTTTCTAAAACAAACTTACCAAAAGCGACGGAATTAGTCTCTAAATTATCTAATGCTACACAACGTAATGCGAGACATACGATGTTTTCTCATTATTTAACAACACATCAAGATTTACCATTATGGGTATTGGTAACAAAACTTACATTCGGTGAAATTACTAATTTTTATAAATTAATTACACCTAATATACAAGAGAGAATATTAAAAGATATACATAAGGAATATACTGGTGAGTATAAGGTATCTATTACTGATCCAACATCTACTTTGATACCTGTTTTTAGTGAAATACTAGATGTTCTTGTGGGTTATAGAAATGTATGTGCGCATGGAGACAGACTTTATAACCATAGAATTATAGGTCCAAAGAAAACTATTAAAAAATTAACATATTATTTTGTACAAACTCCAAAAGGCAGTGAATCTTCAGTATATGGAGTGTTAATATCTTTAAGATTACTATTGCCTAGAATATCGTACAAGTGTATTATTGATGAGGTAATTAATGAATTAATACTTTTAAGTGAATCGTTACCTGTTATACAGTTTAATCAGGTCCTAGCCAGAATGGAGTTAACACTTCAATGGAAACAAACCTTAGAATTATTACAATGATTATATAGTGTATACATAACACAGCTTCAAGGATTTTTATAAACCGATAGAGAATTACTTAGTATAGTTATTCTCAATCGGTTTATTTTTTTGCTAGGAGTGATTGTATATGGCTCGGAGAATTATGTTGAACGGTACGTCCTATTTTGGGCAAGGGGCGATTCAGGAGATTGTGAACGAAATTAAGAATCGCCATTTTAAAAAGGTCCTCGTTACGTCTACACCTGATTTATTTGAGTTTAAGGTGGCTACAAAGGTAACAGACCTACTTGATGCGGCAGGTATTGCTTACGATGTATATGACAATATTAAGCCAAATCCAACCATTGAAAACGTAACATCTGGTGTGGCTGCTTGTAAGGCGGCAGGTGCTGAAGCTATCGTTGCTGTAGGCGGTGGCAGTGCTATTGATACAAGTAAAGCTATTGCTACGATTATTACAAATCCTGAGTTCGGTGATGTGCGTAGCCTTGAAGGAGTGGCTCCTACGAAACATCCATGCTTACCGATTATTGCTGTGTCTACTACATCTGGTACGGCAGCAGAGGTTACGATTAACTACGTTATTACAGACGTTGAAAAGAACCGTAAATTCGTTTGCGTTGACCCTCATGATATCCCAATCGTAGCCATCGTAGACCCTGATATGTCCGCATCGATGCCGACAGGTCTTTGTGCGTCTACAGGTATGGATGCTCTTGTTCACGCTGTAGAAGGTTTCATTACAAAAGGTGCATGGGAGCTCACTGATATGCTTCATTTGAAAGCCATTGAAATTATTGGTCGTTCTTTGCGTAGCGCCGTAGCTGGTGACTTCGCAGGTCGTGAAGCCATGTCTCTTGGTCAATATATTGCAGGTATGGGTTTCTCCAACGTAGGCCTCGGCATTGTTCACTCCATGGCACATCCATTGAGTGCTGTCTACGATATCCCTCATGGTAAAGCTTGTGCCATGCTGTTAACAGCAGTCTTGAAATTTAACGCCCCAGCCACAGGCGAAAAATATCGTGAAATCGCTCGCGTTATGGGCGTTCCTGATGTGGATAGCATGAATCAAGAAACATATCGTCAAGCTGCTATCGATGTGATCCAAAAACTTGCTGATGATGTAGGCATTCCTAAATCATTAAGCGAAGCGGGCGTAAAACGGGAAGACATTCCATTCCTCGCTGAATCTGCGTTCAACGATGCATGTACACCTGGTAACCCACGGGATGTATCTAAGGAAGACATCATCGGTATTTACGAATCCATATTCTAAGGAATTTTAAGATTTGATAGCATATAGTGTTTTATGATGTATAGGATTTAATACTATAATATGGTATCAATATTTAACTAGTCTAAATATTTTGCTAGTCTAAATAATCTAATAGTCTAAATGATGCCTAGCTCTAGCCCTAAGAACTTTACATCTTTAGAATCTTTACATATTTCAGATGCCTCCGAATATGTAAAGAAAATACATTTACACACTTGCTTAACAAAACTAGCCATCTCATGTTAGAGGTGGCTAGCTTTGCGTTTGAAGAGATATCTGTTTTGTGACTCGGATTTTATCTCCAGTTTAGTGAGATTGCTGTTTGATACGTAATCCTTTCTTGAAAATGGTGGTTTACATAAGTATACTAAGGATATGAATACATAGTTCGGTTGTATATATATATATTATTAGATAATACGTCAGATTTGGTCATTGCTAAGGAGGATGTTATGAAGCTATGGAAATTTAATAAGCGCAGTTCTACCTTAGCAGATATGTCCATGAACCGTATGTTGTTAACGGAGCTCATTGCAAAGGGCGCTCTTGTGGGTGTCATTGCAGGCTTCTGTGGGGCTACATATCGTTATTTAATCCTTGAATCTGAACATATTCGTTGGCATTTGATGGACGGTATTACCTTGGAATGGGCCATAGGATGGCTTGTGATGATGGTCATCTTTGCCTTTATCGTAGATCGATTGCTCGCATGGGCTCCATTATCTGGGGGCTCTGGCATTCCTCAAATTGAAGGGGAAATGCTGGGACTCTTTGATATGAAGCCGTATCGGACGCTGGCTTCCAAGATGATTGGTGGCGTGTTGACTGGTTTTGCCGGCTTTTCTGTAGGTCGTGAAGGCCCAGCCGTACAAATTGGTGGCTCTGCCGGCAAGATCGTGTCCTATTGGATGAATTCAGGACTGCGTGAGCAGCGTATCTTAACCTCTGCTGGTGCAGGGGCAGGTTTAACTGCTGCCTTTAGTGCACCTGTATCGGGGGCGATGTTCGTCTTTGAAGAGGTCCATAAAAGCTTTTATCCGTACCTCGTTGTGCCCACCTTCGTGGCTACCTTGATTTCTAATTATATTACGGTTAGTATCTTCGGTCTCGAACCAGCCCTTGGATTTTCGGTAACCTCCGGTGTTCCTCTTGAGTACTTCCCAGTCCTTCTTATGGTTGGCCTTATCATGGGGCTTTGTGGGGTGCTATTCTGTCGTATGATTTTTGCATTCAAGAAGTTCTTTGACTGGCTTAAATGCTCTCGATTCTTGAAATTAGCCCTTACCTTTGTGGCTGTAGCGGCCATCGGTTTTGACTCTCAGCTCCTCTTGGGCGGTGGTAATGATCTGGTTGGTCATCTTGCCTTTCAATCTCATGGAGTCTTGCTCTTAGGGGGCATCGTATTAGGGAAGATTTTACTTACTACCTTCTGCTATGGCAGTGGTGCGCAAGGCGGTATATTCTTGCCCATGCTCGTTATAGGGGCTTCGGCAGGTGCCTTTTGTGAAAGTTTACTTTCATCTGTGGGCATTATTTCTCCTGATTTTGTACCGCAATTCGTTATTTGTGCCATGGGCGGTATGTTAGCGGCGGCGATGCGGACCCCAATTTTGGCGATTTTGCTCGTCCTTGAAATGACGAATAGCTTCTCTAACATTTATGCTATCGGTACCGTTACAATCGTGGCTTACCTTGTGGCAGAGCTATTAAAAGAACCGCCTATTTACGATTCCTTATTACAAGCCATGAGTGGTCAAAACAATTTAGAATCTGTACAAACCTTCTTCCAAACAAAGGTTCCTGTAGTAGCGAACTATACAGATGTACAACTACAAGACTTGGCCTTGCCAGATGGGACACTCATCGTAAGTATTCGTCGTAATGGAACATACATTGTGCCGTTAGGGGATGTAAAACTTGAACCAGGTGACGAACTACAAGTCTCTTGTGAACGAGGAAGATTAAAAGCAGCGAAAGAATTTTTCCAATCGAATCAGTTATAGCAAAGAGCTTTTTCCAATCTAAGTAAAGGGAGGCCCCATTATGTTGGATAATATTATAGTATTTTATATATTCTTTACTATAGTTGGCTTTTTAGCCGCTATGCTTGGCACCATCATTGGTGCTGGCGGAGGGCTTGTATTTGTACCTCTCTTTATGTACTGGTTCCCTGAGTGGTCTCCGTCTATGATTGTAGGGACATCGCTATTTTCTGTTATGTGTAATGCGATTTCTGGATCCATTGCCTATATTAAACAGAAAAAGGTACTCATCAGCGCAGCTATTGTATTTAGTTTAGCAACTTTACCAGGTGCTATCTTAGGGGCTCAAATGTCTGGTTGGTTTTCTGGTAAAGGCTTTATGTTTGCCTTTGGGTGCTTTATGCTCTGTGCTTCTGGTTTGATCGGGTTTAAGAATTTCCGTAAAGGGGAGCGGAAGGAAGAAAGTCTTACCCTTGATCAGCTAACCTATAGCAAGCCTATCGGTATTAGTATTAGCTTCTTTGTAGGATTTATCTCCAGTATCTTTGGTATCGGTGGTGGTCTCATCCATGTGCCTGCCTTGATTTATCTCATGGGGTTCCCAACCCATATGGCTACGGCTACGAGCCAATCTATCCTTGCTGTATCTACAACGATAGGTGTTATAACACATTTAATCGAAAATCATATCGTATTTAGTATTGCTATCCCTACTAGTATTGGTGCTATCTTTGGTGCTCAAGTAGGGGCGCGCATTGCTAAACGTTTGAAAGCAAAATCCATCCTAGCCCTCATGAGTGTTGCCGTCTTTGCGTTGGCAGTACGTCTTATTCTTAAATCTGGTATTCTTGGATAATATAAGCCCTCTAGTGGTTGCTCGACAGAGTTATTACTAGAGGGCTTTTTATATGTAAAGAAACTATGAATGGGCGTATTAGGCAGGCAATTAAAAAGGTATGAGTAAAAGTCATAGTTAAATATAAATGAGAACGAGAAAACTAAAACAAATAAATTATACCGAAATTATGCATAATTTTTGCAAACTATTTCCTATAGAATTATATGCAGTGTAACTCATGTTTTATGGGATGTTTAGTACTCATTTGTTATGGCGTAATGAATATACTTAGTAAATAAAATAGTTTTAATATAACATATGAAAAGATGAGTACATGATAATGCTATTGAGATGCACTTTCAACTAAAGAAATAAAAACACAGTGCATATCGAGAATTGTTAGGAGACATATAATTTATGCATAATTATAGTAGTGAGAATGAGAACGGCGTATACTAAATATAAGACAAATTCCTTAAGAGAGGATAGGAGGAAATATAAGTGAGTATGCTTACTAGAGATTATGAACGTTTTGCCAAGGAGGCAAAAGAGATTTGTAAAGATCGTGTGTATACCGATCATTTACGTCGTTATGCATATGGCGTTGACGCGTCCTGCTATAGCTATTTACCAAAGGTTGTTGTAAAGGCTGAAGATGAACGGGAAGTAAGACGCCTTATTCGTTTGTGCCAACAATGTGGTACACCATTTACATTCCGTGCGGCTGGTTCTTCTTTGTCTGGTCAATGTTCCAGTGAAGACGTGCTCATCGTATGTAATGATGGCTTCAAAAAAATGGAAGTTATCGACGATGGCAAGGCTTTAAAATGCGAATGTGGTGTTATTGGTTCTGATGCCAACGATTTGTTGAAACCATACAACCGCAAAATCGGTCCAGATCCTGCTACTCTTGCAACAGCATTAGTAGGCGGTATTTTGAACAATAACTCCTCTGGTATGTGCTGTGGTACGGCTCAAAACTCCTATAAAACTATCCGTTCCATCCGCGTTGTATTGCTAGACGGTACTGTTCTTGATACATCCGACAAAAAATCCATTGAACAATTCCTTCGTGAAAAACCTCAAATGGTAGAAGAAATCTTGCAATTGCGCAAAGAAATTTTAGCCGACGAAGAATTGACACATTTGATTCATCACAAATACAAAATCAAAAATACTACGGGCTATGGCTTGAACTCTCTTGTTGATTTCGAAGATATCATCGACATCATCAATCACTTGTTCATCGGTTCTGAAGGTACATTGGGCTTCGTATCTGAAATCGTGTACAACACTGTTGAAGACGTACCTCATAAAGGTTGCGGTCTCATGTTCTTCAAAACATTGAACGATGCATCCTTGGCCGTTGTAGCCTTGGCTAATATGGGCCGCGATAAGGTTGTAGCTGCAGAAATGATGGACTATCAATCCCTAAAAGCAGTTCAAACTCTTGAAAATGTACCAGACTTCGTTCGTGAAGTGCCAGAAGGTACAAGCGCTATCTTGTTCCAAACTGAAAGCTACTCCAAAGAAACTGTAGATGAAAATTTAGCTTTTATTAAAGATAAATTGAAAGATATTCCAACAGCTATCCCAAGTCTTTACTCTCAAGATCCTAAGGAATACGATTCTTGGTGGGCTATCCGTAAAGGTATCTTGCCAATCGTTGGTGGTCAACGTAGAAAAGGTACTACTGTTATCACAGAAGACGTTTGCTTCCAAATCGAAGACTTCACTAAGGGCATCGAAATGCTTACTGAATTATTCCACAAATACGATTTCGTAGACGGTGGCGTAATCTTCGGTCATGCTTTATCTGGTAACGTTCATTTTAACATTACACCTGATTTCAGCGACCCTAAAGATACTAAGAACTTCGGCGACTTGGTAAAAGAAATGTCTGAACGCGTATCTGGTTTCGGTGGTTCTTTGAAAGCTGAACATGGTACAGGCCGCATGGTAGCACCATTTGTTGAAATGGAATGGGGCAAAAAAGCGTACGAAATCAACCGTCGCATCAAAGCCATCTTTGACCCTGAACGCATCTTGAACCCTGATGTTATGATTACTGATGATCCAGATGTGTACAAGAAAAATCTTAAAGCTCAATGCGTTATCGATGATGCTTTCACAATCTGTATGGAATGCGGTTTCTGTGAAAAACATTGTCCAAGCCGTAACTTAACATTGACTCCACGTCAACGTATCGCATTGTTGCGTGAAACTAAACGCCTTGAAAACGAAGGCAACTTCACATTGGCATCTGAACTTAGAAAAGGTTACGAATACTTCGGCGTAGATACTTGTGCTGCTTGCTCTATGTGTAAAGGTCTTTGCCCACTCAGCATCGATACTGCTCAAATCGCATTGTCCATGCGCCGCATCGATCCACCTGCACCAGAATTGGCTAAGAAAATCTACGATAACTTCTCCACAACACTTCAAATGTGCCGTGCTGGTGTAAGTCTTGAAGGCATTGCAGGCTCTATCATTACACAAAAAGCGATTTCTAAGATTACTGAAGGCTTACATGGCGTAACAGGTGTTACACCATATGTACCTAAAACAACTCCTAAGGCTAATCGCTATAAATTGAAAAACCGCATTAAACCTACTAACTTTGAAAAGGTTGTATACTTCAGTACTTGTGCGAACCGCGCATTCAAACCAAACCAAGGTTATGACGATGATCGCAGCTTACAACAAGTTGTAGAAAGCCTCTGCAACAAGGCTCATATCGATATTATTTATCCTCAACATATCGAAAACCTCTGCTGTGGTTTGAGCTTTGAAAACTACGATGACGTTCACGAACGTGCTGTTAAGGACTTGCACGATGCATTGATGAAAGCATCTCAAAATGGTAAATATCCAATTGTGATTGACCATAGTGCATGCTTTAACCATGCGTTCAAACACATGCCAGACTTAGAAATCAACGATATTTCTGAATTCTTGTGCAAATACGTAGTACCTCATCTCGATATTGAAAAATGCGATGAACGCGTAATCGTACACAAACAATGTAAGATTAAATCTTTGAATAAATCCCAATACATTGAAGACTTGGCTCGTCTATGTACAGACCATGTATTCAACATTAAATCCTTCGCATGCGACGGCTTTGCTGGTCAAAAAGGTTTCTTCACACCAGAACTTAACAAAGCTGCTACAAAAGACCTTGCTGGTGAAATTGCTGAATACGGCGCAACACTAGGCGTAAGCTCCAGTTCCACATGTGAAATTGGCCTTGGTGAAAGCGGTGGAATCCCATTCGTAGGCGTTGCATTCCTATTAGACCGTTGCTCTAAAGCAAAAAAATAAGATTTATAACATTACCTACCATATAACGAAAAAGGACGAGTTGCGGCTCGTCCTTTTTTGTATATAGTTTTGGTATAATTGTAATGTATTTAATAAATTATAAGTTACTACTACATATTGTCATCATATTAAATAATGAATATATACGACATAATGTGGTTGTATATATAGATAATATAGAGGTATGGTATGAAATATATTCTATTATGTATATGTTTGCTTAGCCTATTAGGTTGTGGCACGGACACTAAGACTCAGGAAAACACTAAACCTACAACAGCTAATGAACAAGCTAAAACAGATCAAGGCCAAGATGCTCATGTAATGGCAGCTAAGCAGGCTCTATCCTCTGGCGATTATGCTAAAACCATCGAGGAAGCATCAGCTTCTATTAAGGATAATCCTAATAATGCAGAGGCGTACTCCATCCGTGGCTTCGCTACGGCGTTGAGTGGTGATACCGCTAAAGGTTTAGTAGATACTAAAAAATCATATGATTTAGATCCTAATAATGTAGCGAATTACTACAACATGGCCATGGTGTACAAATTACAAGGCCAATTAAATGAGTCTAAACAATGGTTTGAAAAGGTATTAGAAAAGGACCCTCGTAACACCTGGTCTGTGTACGGTATTGCTACCATTTATGCAGACCAAGGGGATGATACGAAGGCCCTTGATTGGCTTGAAAAAGCAATTAAAATTGATCCATCTGTGAAAGCTGTGGCTGCTGAACAAGACCATTTTGAACGCTTTCACAATAATGCGCGATTTAAAACATTAGTAGGATTATAGGTATGGCTGTGAAACAGATGATTCGCCTTATTATAAAGGCGATAGGATTTATATATTGGTTTGTTTTTCTATACCTTGGTGGTCTAATGGTCGTAGACTGGTCAGGGTTTATGTCCCAACATAATATAGAAACACCTCTATTCCTTACATACTTAGTATTTGTAGGATGTTTTGTAACACCGTATATTATGCTGTACTGGAAGAAGCTAAATCCTAATGTGAAGGTTCCATTTTTGGTGCGCCATCTCTCCGAATTTATGGCGCGATTAGAAGATCGCCATAGCATATGGTTTGATGTGCTATATGTACTAAAATTATTGCTCTATTTCGTAATAATTCTGTGGATGCTTTGTATCATAATACTCACCTTTGCAGTTATTGCGTGGACAATAGTCCTAATTTTGCTGAGCAATTGATGATGTAAATTTACATTCACATTGTTTTCTCTACTAATGCTTCTTGTAAAAGCTGAGAAAAATTAATTCCTTTAGCTAATGCTCGATCATTTAGCCAGGCAGGAATTGTTAAGGTTTTCTTTACGGATTTACTATTTTTAGCTAAATCAATATCTGTTTGTACTAATGTAGGATACGTTGTATCGGTACAAGGTAAGTTGCGAATAGATGTAGGTGTAGGTAAACTTTCCCCATCTTCTAAAGCTCCTAAAATATACAATTCCATAGCCTCTTGCGCATTAGTTACGAGTTCTGTTAATGTTGAGCCAGTACTGCTGGTATATTCTAAGTCTGGAAACTCAGCCCAGAAACCATCAGCATCATCATGGATTATAGCAGGGTATATAAATTTCATAAATCCTCCTCATTTTAGTCCTGTACGTTTTAAAATTGCATTTAATAAGCCAACAGGTACATCTTTTCCGTGTACGGCAATCACTTCAACTTGATTATCCTTTTTCAAACGATGATGACTGCCGCGTTGCCGTACATCCTTCCAGCCGTTTTTGAGTAGCAGTTTTAGTAGATCTTTATCTTTCATATGCTCTCCTTTTATAGTAACACGTGTACACGTATAAAACAATCGATAGGAGTTATGTCTTTTCATTTCTAGTCTAACCGTATATAAAGGAAAACAGGGGTGACCATTGGTCACCCCTGACTCTATTAGTCACTTGACAAACTAGATGTATGAGTTATGTGCATTAATTCTATTTATATAAATTATATTAGTATATAATTAAGGTATATAAATCGGGTTGTATATTGATGAAAGGAGAGAATTCATCATGAAACCATTGGGTAAACGGATTGCAATGGCTGTGTTGTGTGCGGCTACATTGACATCCCCCTTATTGTTGAGCGGTTGTAGTATGTCGGAGCTGTGGCAGGGCACTGAACAGAGTCGCAAGGAAATTGCGCAGCGGTCTGAGCAGGATCAGGTACAATTGTTTAATCAATATGTAAAAGCTGTAAGCCGATTTAATCGCATGGCTGTAATGTTTGATTATGCGAATAGGCCAACTCTTAATGAGTTAAAAGCGGGGCAGCATTTAACTGTATTTAATGCACCAAACTTTAAACAGCTACAAAAAGAATTAGAAGAGGCTAAGCAAGCAGGTGTTCCTTATGATGAAATGAAGGAGCCTTTAGATAAGCTACTTTCAAAATTGAACGAAATAACACCGGTTGCGGAAGAGCTCGATGCATACTATAAATCTAAAGGGTATACTACAGATAACTATGCTAAGGAGCAACAATTAGGTCCTAAATATGTTCAGTTATATGAACAATTTATTCCTATTTATGCTGACTTTGATAATTTGATGCATAAGATTAATACGGACCGATTGCAACAACGGTTACAACAATTGCGTGATGCAGGTAAGAAAAATGCAGCCGCTGCACAAGAGGTTTCTTTGCGACTTACTGCAGTCCTAGAAAAGCTAGATAGTGAAAAAGAACCAGATGTAAATGCTATCAATCAAGAGCTACAAGCTATTGGTGATTTAGCGAATGGTATTGCTAGTCCTCAGTATGACACTGTTAAGACTTCTGTAAACTCTACGATTGGTGCGATCCGTACCTATATGGGATCCAAACAAGATAACGATTATAAACATATGGTTGAGGCCTATAACCGTTATATTTCAAATATGAATACAACCAATATGAATGAATTGGATCAATAAGCAAGCTAGAAGAATAGTGTGATAAATTAATAGGCATATATAAGATATAAAAAGAAAGCTGTATCGAATGAGGATATCATTTGATACAGCTTTTATGTGTTTATAGGTTAGATATAGTTTCTAAAATGGTTTATGAGATTGCATGCAGATGGCATACGCTCTCTTGTACTTAACTACATTTTCTAATGGTTGTAATTTGATTTGATAACGAGAACAATACTAAGGCTATCCAGATACAACCAAAGGCAATCATCTGTGGTGTGCCAAAGCTTTCACCAAAGTAGAAAATAGCTAGCAACAAGGCAATAGTAGGGGATACATATTGTAGGAAGCCTAGTAGGTTGAGCGGCAACAGTTGGGCGCCATAGGAGAATAGCACCAATGGAACCGATGTAGTCAGACCGCATGCTATGAGTAGCATGGATGTATACCAATCTGTTCCGAAATAGGACCACACTGTATTATCGACCATGGTCGTATAGAGTAAGGCTAGTGGTGTTAATAGCCAAGCCTCAAAGGCGATGCTCGTAAAGGGCGAGATGAGCAGTTTCTTTTTTACGACTCCATAGAGGCCAAAGGAAACGGCGAGAATCATCGACACTAACGGCAAGGATCCCACTTGATAGGTGAGCAAGACGATGCCGATGGTAGCGATGAGAACACTTAGCTTTTTCGGTACAGATAGAACCTCTTTAAATAGGATGACACCTAATACTACATTGAAGAGTGGATTGATGTAATAGCCAAGGCTCGTGTCCATAACTTGGTTGTTGGCAATGGCCCAAATGTAGGTAAACCAATTTACGCTGATGATGACTGATGCCACCAAAAGTAGTAATAGTTGTGAACGCTGTTCTTTTAGTAATTGAAAGTCTTTTTTGAACTGTTTAAAATGTAGGCCAAATACGACGATGGCCATGCAGATGCCTGACCAGATAATGCGTTGTGCCAGTATATTATATGGTGAAACATGGTTTAATAATGCCCAATAGAGAGGGAGTAAGCCCCAGATGATATAGCAACTAAGGGCTGTCATTAGACCTTTTTTACTTGTATGCTCCATAATGCCTCCTTGTGATTGTATTCATTATATCACGCATTGTGTTTGCATTTGTGCGTAGGCTTAGATTTTATGATGATTTGTACTCGATTTATAACTCGATTTGCAGACAATGAATACGTATATTTGATAGCGATGAATACGTATATTTGAAAGTGATGAGTTTTTATCATTTTAAATATGCATTAGTTATAACCTGAAATTTGATACTTATGATTAACTGTTATGTTCATTGACTTTGTGCATAATCTTACACTATATTGGACTTAGAACAACGAATATAGAGAATAGGTGTCGCAAGACTTAATAGAGAAATCGGTATAAGCCGATGCGGTCCCGCCACTGTAAGGACGAGCCTGCTTTCAAAAATGTCACTGGAGCAATCTGGGAAGGCGAAAGCAAGGCGATGAGCCCGAGCCAGGAGAACTGCCTATTTGATAATCACCGTTATGTACCTACGAGCGATAGGAAGGGGATTGAGGTATGCTGGTTTCAGTGTTTTTTAGCATACTTTTCAACAAGGAACCTTACGTGTCACTTTTGGGTGGCACGTTTTTTGTTGCCCTTGAAAGTGACTGTTGAGCATATGCATCAGGCTTTATTGTTAGTAAACTGATGGACACAAATTTGAGGTTGATGTGATCCATAGATAGGAAAGCTTTGGTGGTGTATAAGCATAACAATTGTAGGTACGGTGCGCTGTTTCTCGGTATGGTTTCGAGTTGAAAAGGAGGCACATATATGTCTGACAAAAAGACTTCAAAGGATGCTGAACGCGATCTATTAGCTCCTGTATCCTTTGATGAATTTGAGAAACCTACGTATGAACAATGGCAGGCAGAGGTTGAAAAGGCGTTAAAGGGTGGCGACTTCCACAAGAAGATGTTCACGAAAACCTATGAAGGTATTACGTTGCAGCCGATTTACACACCTGCATTACATGCAGAAGCAATTCCGAAGGGCGTATACCCTGGGGCAGGTGAGTTCCTACGTGGCACTAAGGCAAGTGGTTATATTAAAGACTCTTGGGGTGTATCCCAATATGTAGATGACTCTTTGCCTAAAGATGCTAATCATGCAAGTTTATACGAGATTGTAAAAGGTGGCACCATCCACAACATCCGCCTAGATGAAGCAACACGTCATGATCAAGACGTGCAAGTAGGCGCATCTGTTGGCGTTGGTGGTACATCTGTATCCACCATGGATGACTGCAAACAATTGATTGACCGCTTCAATTTGAAGGAAAATCCTTTGTACATTGAAACTGGTGCTTCTGCGGCCATCTTGCTTGGCATGTTAGCGGCTACAGTGAAAGGTGCTAAAAAACAAACGTCTGATTTGAAAGGTCTTGTTGGTGCCGACCCTATCGGTGTTTTGGCGAAAGATGGTGCTTTGCACATTTCCTTAGATACAGCCTTTGATGAAATGGCACATACTGTTGTATGGGCTAAAGAACAGGCGCCAGAGCTTAAAACCGTGCTCGTATCCGGCGATGTTTACGCTAATGGCGGCGCTAACGATGTGCAAGAGGTTGCCTATGCATTGGCAACAGCTGTGTGCTATGTGCGTCAATTAGCACAACGCAACATCGATATTCACACCATTGCTAAGAGCATGATGTTCACATTCTCCCTAGGGGCTAACTTCTTTATGGAAATTGCTAAATTACGTGCCTTGCGCGTACTTTGGGCTCGCATTATGGAAGCATTCGGTGCCGAAGAAGCGGACCGCGCTGTTCATGTACACGGCAGAACATCTGCTTTCACAAAAACTGTATACGACCCATATGTAAACTTGTTGCGCAATACAACACAAGCATTCTCTGGCGTTGTAGGCGGTTTGAACAGCCTTGAAGTATCTCCATTTGACCAGCCAATTCGCAAAGCAGACGATTTCTCTCGCCGTATTGCCCGTAACATCCAAGTTATGTTGCAAACTGAATTCGAGTTGCGCCAACCTGTGGACCCTGTAGGCGGTTCCTGGTATGTGGAAACATTGGCTGCTGAACTCTGTGAAAAAATCTGGGCTGAGTTCCAAACTATCGAAGCTAAAGGCGGCATTATCGCTGCATTGAAAGAAGGCTATCCTCAAGCTCAAGTGAAAGCCATCCTCGATGAACGCTTTAAGAACCTTGCATTCCGTAAGGACGTAGCCGTTGGTAACAACATGTATGCAAACATGACGGAAGAATTGCTAGATCCAAAACCAGAAAATCAAGAAACATTGCGTCAAAAACGAGCTGCTCAAATCGATGAGTACTTGGCAGGTGCAGAGGCTGATGCGGTTGTGAAAGCACAGGCTACTCTAGAAGCAAGTACAACAGAACCAGGTGCGTTGATTGGCCTCATCGAACTTGGGGCATTACAAAAATTGACAATCCGCCAAATCCGTAAGGCTTTAGATGCCGGCGATATTGCTTCTGAAACAATCGAACCAATTACAGCACATCGCTGGACTGAACAATTCGAAGCCCTCCGTATGCGCACTGAAGCATATAAACAACGTACGAAAGATAATGTGAAGGTATTCTTGGCTAATATGGGCCCAATTCCTCAACATAAACCTCGTGCGGACTTCTCCACAGGCTTCTTCGAAGTAGGTGCTTTTGAAGTTATTAAAAATGATGGCCATGAAACAACGGCTGATGCGGCGAAGGCTGCTCGTGAAAGTGGTGCCGATGTTGTCGTTATCTGTTCCACAGATGATACATATCCAGAATTAGTACCACCACTCGCTAAAGAGTTGAAAGAAACTATGCCGAATGTAACAGTTATTTTGGCAGGGGCGCCTCCTAAGGACCTTGAGCCTGTATACCGTGAAGCTGGCGTAGACGACTTCATTTCCGTTCGTGCAAATTGCTACGAAATCTTACATACGTTACAAGATAAGAAAGGGATGTGAGCTCATGTTTAAAAATCCAGACTTCTCCTCTCTTGGCTTGGGATCTCAGTCGCCGACATCTCGCGATGCATGGCTTGCTGAACTTCAAAAAGAAACAGGAAAAAGCTTTGAAGATTTATATAATACGACAATGGAGCAAATCCAACTAAAACCTCTCTACACAGAGATGGATTATGAAGGAATGACACACCTTGATTACATGGCTGGTGTACCTCCATTCTTGCGTGGACCTTATTCCACAATGTACGTAACTCGTCCTTGGACAGTACGTCAGTACGCTGGTTTCTCCACAGCCGAAGAATCCAATGCATTCTATCGTCGTAACTTGGCAGCGGGCCAAAAAGGTTTGTCTATCGCCTTTGACCTTGCCACACACCGTGGTTACGACTCCGACCATCCTCGCGTAGTAGGTGACGTTGGTAAAGCCGGTGTTGCGGTAGACTCCATCCTCGATATGGAAATTCTGTTCTCCGGTATTCCTCTCGACCAAATGTCCGTATCCATGACAATGAACGGCGCCGTATTGCCTGTCATGGCGTTCTATATCCTAGCTGGTGAAGAACAAGGCGTTGATAAAAAGGTTATGGCTGGTACGATCCAAAATGATATCTTGAAAGAGTTCATGGTACGTAATACCTATATTTACCCTCCAGCTACGTCCATGCGCATCATCGGTGATATCTTTGCGTACACATCCCAGTACATGCCTAAGTTCAACAGTATCTCCATTTCTGGCTACCATATGCAAGAAGCAGGCGCTACGGCAGATATCGAATTAGGTTACACATTGGCCGATGGTCTTGAATACATCCGTACCGGTGTAAATGCAGGCCTTCATGTAGATAAATTTGCGCCACGGTTGTCCTTCTTCTGGGCAATCGGTAAAAACTACTTCATGGAAGTAGCAAAAATGCGTGCAGCTCGTATGTTGTGGGCTAAGATTATTAAGAGCTTCGGTTCTGAAAATCCAAAATCCATGGCACTTCGTACACATAGTCAAACATCTGGTTGGTCCTTAACAGAACAAGATCCATTCAATAACGTGGCTCGTACATGTATGGAAGCGATGGGCGCTGCATTGGGCCATACGCAATCCCTACATACGAATGCGCTTGATGAAGCGATTGCGTTGCCTACGGACTTCTCTGCTCGTATTGCCCGTAATACTCAGCTTTACATTCAAGATGAAACTAAGGTATGTAAGGTTATCGACCCATGGGGCGGTTCCTACTACGTAGAAGCCTTGACTGATGAATTGATTCGCCGTGCTTGGGGTCATATCCAAGAAATCGAATCCCTTGGCGGTATGGCGAAAGCGATTGATACTGGTCTTCCTAAGATGCGTATCGAAGAAGCGGCAGCTCGTCGCCAAGCTCGTATCGACTCTGGCCGTGAAGCAATTATTGGTATCAATAAATATCGTCTAGATAAAGAAGATCCATTGGATATCCTCGACGTAGATAACACGGCTGTACGAGAAGCGCAAATCCGTCGTCTCGAACAATTGCGTGCTAACCGTGATGAAGATAAGGTTCAATCCTGTCTCGAAGCGATTACCAATGCTACAGAATCTGGGGAAGGCAACTTGCTTGCTCTTGCCCTTGAAGCTGCTCGTGCTCGTGCATCCTTAGGTGAAATTTCCTTTGCTGTTGAAAAAGTTTGCGGCCGTCATAAAGCGGTTATCCGCTCTATTTCCGGTGTATACTCCAGTGAATATGAAGATGACGATGTTATCAAAGAAGTACGTCAAATGGCGGATGACTTTGAAGAACTCGAAGGTCGTCGCCCTCGTATCATGATTGCGAAGATGGGCCAAGACGGTCATGACCGTGGTGCCAAAGTTATCGCTACATCCTTCGCGGATATGGGCTTTGACGTGGATATCGGACCTTTGTTCCAAACTCCAGAAGAAACAGCACAAGATGCGGTGGATAATGACGTTCACATTGTCGGCTTCAGTTCTCTTGCGGCAGGTCACAAAACATTGTTACCTCAACTTGTGGAAGAGCTCAACAAACGAGGTCGTGGAGATATTTTGGTTGCCATTGGTGGCGTAATCCCTGCTCAGGACTATGAATTCCTACGCGAACATGGCGCAGTGGCTATCTTTGGCCCTGGTACAGTCTTGCCTGTAGCGGCTAAGAAATTGCTAGAAACATTGACTAGTCACGTTCAAGACGAGTCTAATGACTGATAACAAACGGCCTACCCCGGACGCATTGCATACGACTCAGGATGCTACCTTCACCACTAGTGAAGGTAAGGCCCCTGAATTAGGTGTAAAAAATGCAAATGCCGAGGGTAGTACCTATCGTCCCGACTGGGTGCCAGAAGAAGCGAAGAAAGATGACACTTATGCGTGTCACGTAATGAAAGGCGTCAAGGAAATGCATGACGGCCTCTTATCTAGTTCAGCTCATCTGGCTCCAGCGGTACGTCCCGTACAGCGGCGAAAGAAGTTAACTGTCGCTGATTATGTACGCGGTATCGAGCAGGGGGACCGCGTTATACTTTCACGGGCTATTACGTTAGTAGAAAGTAATAATAAGGAACACTTTAAATTAGCTCAACAAGTATTGCAAGCTATATTGCCTCGCACGGGCAAGGCGTTGCGCATCGGTATTACTGGTGTGCCTGGGGCCGGTAAAAGTACATTTATTGAAGCCTTTGGCAATATGCTCATTGAAGCAGGTTACAAGGTAGCCGTACTTGCTGTAGACCCTACAAGCCAAGTTACAAAGGGAAGTATCTTGGGTGATAAAACGCGGATGGAAACATTGACGAAACATCCTGACGCGTATATTCGTCCGTCGCCAGCAGGCGGTACACTAGGCGGTGTAGCTCGTAAAAGTAGAGAGACCATGCTACTTTGCGAGGCTGCTGGGTACGATATCATTCTCGTCGAAACCGTTGGTGTTGGGCAAAGTGAAGTTACCGTACGTTCCATGGTAGACTTCTTTATGCTCATCGTATTAACTGGTGCAGGCGATGAATTACAAGGCATCAAAAAAGGCGTTATGGAACTGGCCGATGCTATTGTGGTCAACAAGGCTGATGGGGATAACCTCAAGCGCGCTCTCATCGCTCGTAGCGATTACGATCGGATGTTGCATTACATTCGTCCTGCTACGGAAAAATGGAAAACCCAAGCCTACACTTGCTCAGCCGTTACAAAGGATGGCCTCGATGAATTGTGGGATGTGATCCAAGAATTTACTGAACAAGGCAAAGAAAATGGGGTCTTCTTAAAACGCCGTCAAGAACAATCCCTCCGTTGGGTACGCGATATGATTGACGAACACTTGCACAACCTATTCTTTAATAATGTCGTCATTCAAGGTCGTATGGGCGAAGTGGAAGCAGCCGTCTTAGATGGTGAAATGAGCGAATCTCAAGCCGTTGAAGAATTAATTGGCGTTTTCGATAAGTCCATTAAATAAGTAGATAGCTACATACCTATTTGATAAGCTGGCATAACTTATCTATTAAGACACTCCGATTAGCTATCATACTGATTTAGACATATAAGATGTATCCAGAAAAGGCATAGTATAAACATTACTATTGGGTTTACCCCAATGGAGATGTATACTATGCCTTTTTATGTGCTTGTGAAAGCATATTCATGAAACAAATTTCATAAAAAATACGGTTGATACTTTCATAAATAACATATATGATATATAATTTAATCATAAACTGTTACTTGTGTGTGTGATTTAAATGAGAGGGTCATTATGAAACCACTAGTAAAGAAAATGTTAACAGCCGTATTGTGTGCATCTACTCTAACAGCTCCATTATTTTTGAGTGGTTGTAGTTTTTCTAAGATTGCCAATGGGGTGCAGCAAGGCGCTCAAAAGGCATCGCAAAAAGACATTCAAGTCTTTAATCAGTATATTGAAGCAGTTGGTAATTTTAACAGTGGTACCGTACGCTTTGGATATGCTATTAATCCTTCCATTCAAAAACTAAGAGAGGGTCAACATTTATCAAGCTTTATGGCACCAAAGTTTGATAGCTTACAACAAAAATTACAAGCCGCTAAAGATGCTGGCGTGCCATATGATGATATGAAGGAACCTCTTGATAACGTATTAGCCGTATTAAAGGACATTGTACCAGTAGCAAATGAATTGGATACGTACTACCAAACTAATTCATATCAAGCAGATAATTATGCTAAGGAACAACAATTAGGACCTAAATACGTTCAACTATATGATCAATTCTATGCAGCATATAATCAGTTAGACGCAGTAATTCACAAACATAATACGGAAAATCAACAAGAACAGTTGAAAGAACTTAAAGATTCCGGTAAGAAAAATGCAGCTGCTGCTCAAGAAGTTCATTTACGTTTAACTGCATTATTGGATAGCTTTGAAGAAGGCAAGCAAATCGATGTAAATGCGGCGAACCAAGAGTTGCAAGGAATCATGGATGTATCCAGTAGCATTACTAGTCCGGACTATAACTCTGCTAAAAATCATTTGAATACAACTATTGGTAGAATTCGTACATTCTTAGGTGACCAAACAGCTGATCATTACAATGATATGATTGAATCCTACAATAGCTTTATTGGCAGTGTAAATCGCTTGGATATGAATAAACTTGATAAATAATATCTAATCGTATATACCATGTTATGTAATGTTAGGAGAGGAACATTTAAATGAGCAAGAAAATGTTATTACCCGTTGGTATAGTTGTTTTGATTATAGGTATTGTTATCCTATTATTAAATCCAGATCCATCTACAACGAATTTGGAAATTGCAAGAAACGCTACTAATGCACGAGACGCAGCTAAAGCGATTTCTTCTAATAATCAAACCTATGCATGGATGTATTCCCTTGGTATGTTCTTTACTGGTTTTGGCGTGTCCTTAACAATCGGTGGCATACTTGTGAAATTCCTTAAAAAAGATTAATAGGATGTAAGAGATTATAAGCCTCCTAGGTTGAATTTAATCTGGACTATAGCTAAATCAAGATTACATTAAAGGCTATACTAATATGTGTATCACTATTAGTATAGCCTTTTTTTGTCCCATACATATTTTTAGATGCCTTAAAACGTGATATAATTAACTCTAATGGGGCCTAGAGGGTAACGGCTTTTGGAGGTTAGTATGAGTAGCATAGCGCATTTATTTGTGGCTGGTGGATTTGTAATGTATCCGCTAGTAATTTTTTTGCTCTTTGCGTTGATGATTGGCATTGAGCGTATCGTTTTATATCGCAAGTTTACAAAGGACTTGCGTCGCTTTAATAAGGTATTAGAAAAGAACCAAAGCTGGGTTATGTTGCCGAGCGTGTTGGAACGTGACACATTGGAGCTAGGCTCTTTGTTTGCCCGTGCCATTCGCAGTGCGAAGAACTACAATAGTTTGGAAAATCGTTTGCAAGATATCGTATCCTATGCAGATGAGCGCTTGAAACGCGGCCTTAGCTGGCTTAGCATGATCGTAACCATGGCTCCACTATTGGGCTTGTTGGGTACCGTGCTTGGCATGATTCGCGCCTTTGCTGTCGTAGGAGGCGATATTGGTGCTCCTACTATTATTACTGGTGGTGTATCCGAAGCCTTGGTAGCAACGGCAACCGGCTTGACGGTAGCCATCATTGCACTAGGCTTTCACAGTTACTGTGCGGCAAAGGTCAACGATTCTATTACTACATTAGAGCATGAGTGTGGTAATATCCTCGATGCGTACAACGAGGAACATGATATATGAGACGACGCACATTAGGGGTTAAAAAAGAACCAACCATCATGATTATCCCTATGATCGATATCGTATTCTTCTTATTGGTATTTTTCATGGTGGGTACGCTGTACATGAATACAGAGCAGCAAATTCCTCTAAATTTGCCATCTGCATCTACATCTACGGCAAAATCTATCGAGCCTATTACGATTACCTTAACTACAACGCATACGTTATATATTGATAATCAGGAAATTTCTTCGGAACGCTTGGCGGAAGAGGTGCGGTCTATCGTTAAACAAGCACCGCGACAAGCCTTTGTTATCCGTGCATCTAAGGATGTATACTACAGCGAGGTTATCGCTCTGTTAGATATGCTCAAGGTTAATGGCGCTAAATATATTAGTGTCGCAACAGAACGGAAGTGATTCTATGTTTGAATCGCATTATTTGAAACCGTTCATCGTGTCCTTAGGTATTACGACGATACTCGTATCTGGGATGGGGCTTTCCTTGCGAGGTATGGCAGGTACTGGGGCAGCTCACGATGCGGCTGAAATTAGCTTTGACTTGCCTGATGATAGTGAAAGTAGCGCAGAGGTAGCAGAACCGACGCCACAACCTGAGGAAAAGGTTGCCCCCGCAGAGGCAGATCCTGAACGGGCAGCACCAAAACCTCAATCTCAGTCACAACCTATGGTGGCGGCTGTGACGTCTGATGAAAATGAACGAACTAAAACATTAGATACAAATGCTAGTGCACCAGAGCAACGACGAGAGTGGGCTATTCCTAAAGCCATCGAATCTGAAGCAGCTGGTGTAGAACAAGCGGTTGTAACTCATGACAAACAATCAAAACCGAAAGAGGCTCCTATGGGGAAGGATGTTACATCTGACCCTAATGCCAATGGTGATGGTCGTACGGAATCAGCTGATTTATCATTCCTATCAGATCTTGCGTGGAGCTTGTTGACGCCTGGTCAGCAAGAGTTATTACGACAACCAGCGATTAATCCAAGCGCATATCTTCGTCGTGTCCAAGAACAAGGTGCGAGATCTTCTGTAACGGGTACTGTTACGGTGAAGGTGAACTTTGGCGAAGATGGCCATGTCATCGTTGCTCAGAATACACCGCGCATCGTGGTGGACGGCGTACCGCCTGATGTGATGGAAGAGGCGTTGCGCATTGTTAAAACCAGTGGCAGCATCGTCAACAACTCTGGACGCATACAAACCTTAACAATCCCTGTCGTTATGGGACAATAAAGAGGCATATCACATACTATGTATGTAAGATATGCCTCTTTTACTTTTGTAGTATTAGTTATTTGTATCCTGTTATTTATGGTTACCAGATTATTATGGGAATATAATTAATACGGAAAAACTGTATCCTATTAATCCTGGTTTGTAAGCATCGTTTTGGTAGAGTTGAATACCGCAAGGTATACGATAGTGCCACCGATAAATAATGTAACTTGCATAGGTGCACTAAATTGATCGACACGCCATAATGCAAAGGCGTAGAAGAACATGGTTACTAGCATGATGAGAAATGCAATGATAACGCGTACATTGGTGTTAACCGCTAAGGATGTAGTAATGCGAGATTTATTGAGTATTACGTAAATTAAGGACACGATGATATCTGCTGTAAAGATAGAGAATACATAATTGAGATCAAACTCTCCAAATAAAACTACAGCCAAGCCGATAAAGCTAAGTCCAAAGAATAGGCGTAATAACATGCCTATAGTATTCGATTCATTGCGCTGTGCACGACGCTCTTTGCGATTTAAATTTGCCATGAAAGCCTCCCCATAATGATATACAAGTTTATGTATATTTCAGATAATTCTAGTATATCATTTTATTAGCACGAATACATAGAGACGAGTTAATATAACTCAATTCTATTAATTGTTTATTTAGAAATGCGTCATAAGTAAAGTTATTATAAGTCAAGTTATCATAAGTCGAAACGTATCATAAGACTTCAATGAATGGCTGTCATTTTCAATAAATACGAACGATTAGTAAATTTAATATAATTATCATTCGGAAAATTTAGGTCCATTCATTGAATGGAGCTTTCACATATGGTACAATTATTTTATAAGAAATCTAGCTTTTATCATGCAAAGGAGACATCATGATACCACGTTATACACGAGAAGAAATGGGCCATATTTGGAGCGAACGCAACGAGTTCGACACAATGTTATTGGTAGAAACATTGGCATCCGAGGCACAAGCTGAGTTGGGCGTTATCCCTAAAGAAGCGGCTAAAGCCATTCGCGAAAAGGGCAATTTCGACGTTGAACGCATTCATGAAATCGAAAAGGAAACAAACCACGATATCATTTCCTTCGTAACAGCAGTAGGCGAATACGTAGGTCCTGAAGCGGCTAAATATATCCACCTTGGCCTTACATCTACTGACGTTAAAGATACAGCGCTTGGTTACATGATGAAACAAGCTTGCGACATCTTGATTGAAGATTTGAAACGCTTGCACGAAGTATTGCGTCGTCGCGCAGCTGAGTTCAAATACACACCTATGATTGGCCGTACACATGGTATTCACGGCGAACCAACTACATTTGGCTTGAAATTAGCATTGTGGATGGCTGAGGTAGAACGCGACATCGAACGCATGGAACATGCTCGTAAAAGCGTTGCTGTTGGTAAATTGTCTGGCGCCGTTGGTACATATTCCAACATCGATCCATTCGTAGAACAATATGTATGCGAAAAATTAGGTCTTGAGCCTGTTAAAATCGCTACGCAAGTAGTACAACGTGACCGTCACGCTGAATTGTTGTCCACTATTGCTGTTGTAGGTGGCACATTAGATAAAATCGCTTTGGAAATCCGTCACTTGCAACGTACAGAGGTGCGCGAAGCAGAAGAATACTTCAGCCCTAAACAAAAGGGTTCCTCCGCAATGCCTCATAAACGTAATCCTATTACATGTGAAAGAATTTGCGGTATGGCTCGCTTGCTTCGTGGCTACGCTCAATCTGCTTACGAAGACCAAGCTTTGTGGCATGAACGCGATATTTCCCACAGCTCTGTAGAACGTGTTATCTTGCCAGATGCAACAATTGCATTGAACTACATGCTTCACCTTACAATTCGCACTATCGATAAATTGTTGGTATATCCTGAAACAATGCTTAAAAACCTCAACCTTACAGGCGGCCTTGTATTCAGCCAAACAATTTTGACTCACCTTGTAGACAAAGGTGCAGTACGTGACGAAGCATACCGTTGGGTTCAAAAATACGCTATGGAACGCTGGCTTGAAGGCAAAGATTTCGCAACAGGTCTTAAATCTGATGAAAACATCAAGAAATACATGACTGCTGAAGAAATCGATGCATGCTTCGATCCACATAAATTGTTAAAACATGTTGATACAATCATGGCTCGCTTTGGCCTATAATTGTAGGGTACTTCCCATATAACATATGAAAGACTAGGGTAGGTATAGACCAATCAGCCTATAGCACGTGCATTAGGTATTGGCTATATCTATCCTTTTTATTTTGAAAGCAACCTGTTATTTCCACTATTTTACGGACAATTACGAGCTAGTTTCCTAGTAAGCATCTCTGTATCTTAGGGGAAATTAGCTATTGTATTAGGAGGTTATATGAATCGTATCATACGAAAGTACGGACCGCCTATTTTTCATTGTATTAATGACTTCGGACAAGGTTCACTAGCGGCGCTCATACCGTTCTTTATCGCTAATTTTGGCCTTAATTACTATCAATCGGCGTCCATTATTTTCTGTAACACCGTAGTGGCTTCCGTTGCTCAACCTATCTTGGGCTATGTGGCGGATCGGTGGCGCGTGCCGTGGTTCATTCCTGTAGGGTTTACCGTAACATTAGTCTCTATCAGCGCCATTGCACTGGCGTCGAGCTATGAGATGATATTAGCTCTATCGCTCATTGCAGGGATTGGGGCGGCACTATTCCATCCTGAGGCGGCTCTTCTCGTGAACCGCACGCAATCCAATGAACTTGGTAATGCCATGGGACGATTTGCGGTAGGTGGCAGTGCTGGTTTTGCACTGGGCCCACTCCTTGCTGGTGGTGTGTACGTCTTTGGCGGTCAATTCCTTTGGTTGTTCACGGCAATTGCATTGATTGGCGTGTTGCTGTATGTGTATGCCTTTACTGGTTCTACAGATACCGATGCTGTTGGTGAAAGTAAAAGCTCAGCCAAATCTACTAATAGTGGTACCAACGACTGGGTAAGCTTCGGCAAGTTATTCTTTGTAATAGCTTCTCGATCCATACTATTCTCTGTACTATCCATCTTCATTCCTATTCTGTACATTACAGTTATCAACGGAGAAGCCAGTGCATCAAGTTTAGCTTTAACAATGTACTTTGCAATGGGCGCTGTTCTTACCTATATGGGCGGGGCTTTATCCGATAAATTAGGTTTCCTTAAAACAGTTCGCTTAGGGTATCTTATCTTCTTGCCATCTGTCTTAGTCTTTATCTTTGTACCTAACATCTGGGGCTTTTTCGGCGCCATGATCCCAATGGCCTTTGGCGTATTCTCACAATACGGGCCAATTACGGTATTAGGTCAAAAATACCTAGCTAAAAATGCAGGCTTTGCGTCTGGTATTACACTAGGCCTTGGCATTACCTTAGGTGGCCTTGTAGCACCATATGTGGGCCATATAGCCGATATCTATGACGTACAAACTGCATTGATGACACTGATCCCTGTCGGTTTAATGGGGCTCTTAATGAGCTTCTGGTTAAAAGAGCCTAAATAGCACTTGATTGACAGGCAGAAATTTATAATATAGTTGTATTGAATAACTAAAATAGAATATTTTGACTAGTTAAAATGTCAATATATGGGAGGTGACCATTGGTCACCTCCCATTTGTTTACTTTAAGGGTCTAGATATTTATATTGGATATAGTATGACTTTAAATTTCTATATTTCTGTATCTTTACTGAATATATGTTTTAACATATAATTTATGTAAAGATTTCTTCTAGTACTAGGAGGAACTAAATGGATGCCTTTTCTGTTGTTTTTTATGAAACTCTAAGTGGTGAAAAGCCTGCAAAAGTATTTTTAAATGAACTTTCAGATAAACAAAGGGCTAAAACAATTCGAGATTTAAAAATACTTGAATTATGTGGCAATCGTTTACGAGAACCACAGTCTAAATATTTAGAAGAGGGTATTTATGAGTTGCGAACGAAGCAAGGTTCAAATATTTCTAGAATATTGTATTTCTTTTTTGTGGGAAAGCGAATTGTTTTAACAAATGGTTTTGTAAAGAAATCGATGACAACACCTAAGAGTGCTATAGAATTAGCTGTTAAATATAAGAATGATTATATTGAGAGGTATACATAATATGGAAACGTTAGATCAATATTTAGAGAAACAATTGAAAAATCCGAAGTTTAAAAAAGAGTGGGATGCATTAGATGATGAGTATCAAATTATTCAGAATATAGTTGAAGCACGATTGGCAGCTCATATGACGCAAATGCAGTTATCCGAATTAACAGGTATTACTCAGTCTGATATTAGTAAGATTGAAAATGGCAATGGTAATCCATCTTTGAAGACTTTACAGAAAATAGCTCACGCTTTTGGGAAGAAACTAAAGATTGAATTTGTATAAATACTTTCACAGAGTCCGAACATTGTTGTATAATGATATTGAATTATTTAGACTTTCATATGGAGGATATAGATATGGCAACTAGTATGGTTATCGGCACTCAATGGGGTGACGAGGGTAAAGGTAAAATCGTTGACTGGATCGCAGAACGTGCAGACGTTGTAGTGCGCAGTCAAGGTGGTAATAATGCAGGTCATACTGTTGTAGTAGATGACAAAGCATTTGCTCTTCGCCTTTTACCAAGCGGCATTTTGTACGATAACAAACAAAATATCGTGGGTACTGGTGTTGTAATCGACCCTAAAGTATTGTTACAAGAAATCGAAGGCCTTGAAAAACAAGGTAAATCTGCAAAATCCCTTCATATTTCTGACCGTGCGCATGTTATCATGCCATATCATATCGCTTTAGATAATGCAGAGGAAGCATCCAAAGGTGATGCTAAAATCGGTACTACTAAAAACGGGATCGGTCCTTGCTACGCTGATAAAATTAACCGTATCGGCATCCGTATCTGCGACTTGTATGACCTTGAAACATTCAAACAAAAATTAGCATACAATGTAGAATTCAAAAATAAAATGCTTACTAAAGTTTATGATGCTGAACCAGTTAACTATGATGAAATTTTAGCGGATTACATCAAATATGCTGAAGCATTGAAACCATATGTAACAGATACTAACATCGCTGTTCTTAAAGCAGTTAAAGAGGACAAAAAGGTATTGTTCGAAGGCGCTCAAGCTACTATGCTTGACCTTGACCATGGTACATATCCATTCGTAACATCCTCTCATCCAATTGCTGGTGGTGCTTCTACAGGCGCTGGTATTGGTCCAAACTACTTGAAAAATATCTTCGGTGTTGTAAAAGCGTACGCAACACGCGTTGGTGCAGGCCCATTCCCTACAGAGCTTCTTGATGAAACTGGCGACAACCTTCGTGAACTTGGTCATGAGTTCGGTACTGTAACTGGTCGTCCTCGTCGTTGCGGTTGGTTAGACCTTATGGTTGTAAAATATGCTGCAGGTCTTAACAGCTTAGATTACCTCGCTATTACACGCTTGGATATTCTTGATTCCTTCAAAGAATTGAAAATCTGCGTAGGTTACAAATTGAATGGTAAAGATGTAGAAGGCTTCCCAGCTAACTTGAAAGATCTTGAAGCATGCGAAGCAGTGTACGAAACATTGCCAGGTTGGGAAACAGATATCTCTGGTATCCGCAAATACGAAGATCTTCCTGAAAATGCTCGCAAATATGTAGAACGCATTGCAGAAGTAACAGGTGTACCTTTGGGTATCGTATCCGTAGGTCCTAACCGTAACCAAACAATTGATTTAGTAAACGTATTCTAAGCTATATCAATTTGATATAATAGGATTGCTCTAGAGTAGACTAGAATTTATCATTATAAATTCTATGGTTTTTCTACTATGCAATCGATTTATAGAATTATACAGATAAGGCCCCTCCATGAGGGGTCTTTTGTATTGAAAGTTATGAGAACACTAAATCGGTATAGTTTATATCTAATCCTTTCGGTTGCTAATGTAGTGCGGTATATCGAAGTATGCTATATGGTTATTAGAAAAATGCTATATCGAAAATTCTATAGAAAATAATTGTATAAAACCATTATATATACATTTTTATGTATAACTAAATAAATCTATGAGATGAAAATTTATTTAAAATATTCATAGCGAATAGCCTATAGTGTGCTGAAATTAGTTTATAATGTGGTAAAATTTACTCATATATAATTATTTGGTATTCATAATAAATTATTAAGATACAAATATAAAGAAAAAAATAGATTTACATTAAGAAATAGTATATAATAGTATCAATAAGTAGATTGACATTTTTTGATACGGATTTGAGGAGTTAAAGATATGGTTGAAGTTTCTTATGAACGTTTAGCGACGATTTTTAAGGCATTAAGCGATGAAACAAGATTACACATCATCGACATGTTGTCTTGCAATGAATTATGTGCAGCTGATATTTTAGCTAGCTTCAATTTATCCCAATCTACGTTGAGCTACCATATGAAAATCTTAATTGATGCAGGTGTAGTTAACTCTCAACGTAATGGCTTATGGACACGTTACTCCATTAACGAAGCTACATTTGGCGACATTCTAGAAATCATCCCTCAATTATATAAATCTAAGGATGAGTGCATTTGTGCGCAAATTAAATACTGCCGTATTTCTGAGCACGAAAAAGAAGCGTAACAATGAGACGTTGGATTATGCATGTTGATATGGATGCATTCTTCGCGTCCATCGAACAACTGGATCATCCAGAATATAAAGGCCACCCCGTTATCGTGGGTGGTCTTTCTTCACGTGGTGTTGTTGCTACCTGCTCCTATGAGGCTCGTAAATTCGGTGTTCATTCTGCCATGCCTATTTCAAGGGCTAAGAAATTATGTCCTGATGGTATCTATGTGTATCCGCGCATGG
>URPT01000002.1 GCA_900549845.1 uncultured Veillonella sp.
GAGCGCCTGCCTTACAAGCAGGATGTCGGCAGTTCGATCCTGTCATCGTCCACCAGACCAAGAAGCAAGCATAAAGCTTGCTTCTTTTTTTTGTATATGTGATATAATAGTACCAGTTGTTTTGTTTGTAAAAATTTAAAGAGTTTTATTAAGAGGAGGAACTATGTTTCGTAAATTCGGACGCTATAAACGTTCGCTACTTACAGTACTAGGTGTACTATTGGCATCTACCCTTGCTACAGCAAGTGCGGCCACAATTAATATGAGTCAACTAACATCCAATAGGGCTCAACCGGTTGTTATTAACTCTGTGCAATCCAATGTAGATACAACTACACCTACATTACAATCCGATAATAATGGTCAACCTATTTTGAAGGTTGCCAACACACCTGTTTCTACTCCAGTTGTAGGAACCCCAGAAAAAGCGACGATTAACACATCAAATTCTAATTATGATGGTCACTTAGAGAACTTCCCTAGTCGCAAGGTAACAATTGTTGTACCTGCCAAGTTGCGCAATGAAAACACAGCACAATTGGGTCGTTATATGACTGATCGCTTATCTAACACACTTAAATATCCGTACTACGATACAGCAATCGTAAGTACTAATACGCCAACAGCAGAAATTAGAGCTGTTGACCTTGCGCAAATTGCATCTGCGCAGAACTCTGAAATTGTTATCATGCCTGTACCATTGCAAGACGTATACGTACAAATTAATGGTGTAAATAGCCCATATGCATATAACAATGATGATCGCGAAATGTACATTGCAGCAAAGGTAAATGCATTGTTATATTACTACGATGTGAATGATCAAGTTATTCACACCGTACGCAGTGGATTCAATCAAACAGATGATTCCTTAACAATGCCAACACATAAGGCTGTATGGAATAAAGTTATGACTGTATTACTTGATAAATTACCGTATAAACGTATTCCAACAGACCGTGACCGCTATCAAGCGCCTGGCATCAACTCTGAATCTCCAGTTGTACTTGACTTCCAAGTAGAACAACCTAGAAATACTGCTTACTCCTTAAAAGGTGTTAGCGTATTATAAGAGACACTAAAAAGACCGTTAAGCAATTGCTTAACGGTCTTTTTGTATTCACCTATTAACGATACATAACTTAGTGAATCAAGCCGATTAATCTAAGTTGATGCTCTGTAAAACCAGCATTTCTTAAAAGTGCAGTAAATGAACTACGGAAGGAATCAGATAAATCGCTTACGTAATAAATTGAATCATCATCTTTTGCACTTGCTGTACTTGTATTAGTAGTCGCAGCATATTTAGCATTATTAGCTTCATTTTGTTTAACCATGTTAGCTCTAAAAGCATCATTTGTAGGAGTTTCTACTGGTGGGCGAACCGAGTCAGTATATTTATAACCATAAGATGCGTCTACATGTGTTCCTAGTGTAGATGCACCAAAACAGCATGCTAATACAGCAAAAGCAATGAAAGATTTTTTAGATACGTTCATTAGAAAACCTCCAAATTAACACAATAAGTCATTAAATTTAAATGACAAATTTTAGTATAAGCAGATGACCTTAATGTTAGATGAGTGTTTCCTATAAACAAAATGAAATTCTATAGAAAAAGGCTAGCCCTATGGCTAGCCTTTCATTTTATAGTTTTTTAGTTACATGCAAGCGCAATAATGCACGTTGCAATGCTGCTTCTGCGCGTTCTACATCGATATCTGGTGTAGGATTAGATAACCGGCCTTCTGCACGTTCTTTAGCTCGACGAGCACGTTCCACATCAATGGATGATGGATCTTGGCAATCTGGAGTTACAATACTCACCTTATTATGTTCAATTTCACAGAAGCCACCAAATACGGCAAGTTCACGAGATGTTCCATCTGGTTGATCTATGCGTAATGGCGCTAAATCTAATGCGATAATCATAGGTGCATGATTTGGCAAAACACCAAATTGACCATCGATGGCTTTGCCTACAAAGAATGTAGACTTGCCTTCAAAGACAATCGCATCAGGTGTGATGATCTGTAGGGACATAGGTTCCGCCATGGATTATTCCCCCTTCTCTTGCATTTCCTTTGCTTTTTGAACGGCTTCATCAATGGTACCAACCATGTAGAATGCACCTTCCGGTAAATCGTCATGTTTACCATCAAGGATTTCTCTAAAGCCTCTCAATGTTTCGGACAATGGTACGTATTTACCAGGAGAACCTGTAAATACTTCGGCTACGAAGAATGGTTGACTCAAGAAACGTTGAATCTTACGAGCGCGAGATACAGTCAATTTATCTTCGTCAGACAATTCTTCCATACCAAGGATTGCGATAATATCTTGAAGATCGCGATATTTTTGCAATACTTCTTGTACGCCACGAGCTACTGCATAGTGTTCTTCGCCAAGTACATGTGGGTCCAAAATACGGCTTGTAGAATCGAGTGGATCCACCGCTGGATAAATACCAAGTTCCGCAATGGAACGAGACAATACTGTTGTTGCATCCAAGTGAGCAAATGTTGCTGCTGGAGCAGGGTCAGTTAAGTCATCGGCTGGTACATATACAGCTTGTACGGAAGTAATGGAACCTTCTTTTGTAGATGTAATACGTTCTTGTAAAGCACCTACGTCATTAGCCAATGTAGGTTGGTAACCTACGGCAGATGGCATACGACCTAAGAGGGCAGATACTTCAGAACCCGCTTGGATAAAGCGGAAGATATTATCGATAAACAAGAGCACGTCTTGTTTCTTTACATCACGGAAATACTCAGCCATTGTAAGGCCTGTAAGACCTACGCGCATACGAGCCCCAGGTGGCTCATTCATTTGGCCATATACGAGGGCCGTTTTATTGATAACGCCGGATTCTTTCATTTCATTCCACAAGTCGTTACCTTCACGAGTACGTTCGCCTACGCCGGAGAATACGGAGTAACCACCGTGCTCTGTAGCAACATTGTGAATCAATTCCATGATTAATACGGTTTTACCTACACCGGCACCACCGAAGAGGCCAATTTTACCACCTTTTACGTATGGAGCGATAAGGTCAACAACCTTAATACCTGTTTCCAAGATTTGTGTATCTGGAGAAAGGTCATCAAATTTAGGTGCTGGACGATGAATAGGCCATTTTTCGTCAGCTACAACTGGAGCTGGATCATGGTCTACAGTTTCACCCAATACGTTAAAGATACGCCCCAATACACCTTCACCTACAGGAACGGCAATTGCAGCACCAGTATCTTCAGCATCCATATTACGGGTCATACCGTCAGTAGAGCTCATTGCAACGCAACGTACAGTATCATCACCTAAGTGTTGCATAACCTCTACTACAATTTTTTGTCTATCATGTGCCTTATGATCATGGTAGATGTTGATGGCGTTGTAGATGCTTGGCAAATGACCAGCATCGAAGCGCACGTCTACAACTGGGCCGATGACCTGCACAACTTTACCAATATTATTACTCATCGACAGATGTCTCCTTATTTATTGCAAGGCATTAGCGCCACCAACGATTTCAGAAATTTCGTTTGTAATGCTAGATTGACGTAACTTGTTATATTCAAGACCTAAGGAATCAATGAGTTCCCCTGCATTGTCTGTAGCAGATGTCATGGCTGTCATACGAGCACCCAATTCACTTGCTGCAGATTGCAACAATCCATTATAAACAGTAATTTCTAAATATTTTGGTAGCAACGCCTCCAAGACAGATACAGCAGATGGCATGAAATCATACTCCTGCCCTTTTACCTCATCTTGTGGTTGCTCTATTGGCAACAAGCGTTCAGCCTGTGCAATTTGCGTCATAGAATTTACAAAACGTGTATATATCATGATGACTTCGTCAACTTCATGACGTTCGTATAGTGAAAGTGCTTCATGCATAATGGCACGCGCATGTTCATAGGAAGGTTTATCAGAGAAGCCCGCATAGGACTTATCGATATGAATTCCTCTGGATTTCATGCTGTCTCTTGGCTTTTTACCAGCCGTGATAACACGATATGTATCGGAAGATTTGCCATGCAATTGCTCCATAGCAAATTTCAATACATTAGACGAGAATGCCCCTGCAAGGCCCTTATCAGCACCTATTACAACATAGCATGTGCGTTTTATAGGACGTACCTCTAGTAAAGGACTGCTAAAGCCTTCTAAATCACTATTAGACATATGACGCAAGATTTGCCCAATTTTTTCTGCGTAAGGACGTGTAGATTCCGCTTTTGTTTGTGCCCTACGAAGACGAGCTGAAGCAACCATCTTCATCGCTTTTGTAATTTGTTGCGTATTGGTAACACTTTTTATGCGTTTTCGCAAATCTTGTGCACTAGCCATACATTACGCCTCCTTATGAGACACTAATGTATGCGTAGAACCAAATGCTTCTACACATTCTGGGATTGCTTGCTTCAATAGATTTTCAGTATCTTCATCAATTTTCTTAGACGTTTCAATATTCGTGATAATTTCAGGATAATTAGCTTTTATAAAACGTAAAAGTTCAGCTTCAAATGATAATACATCATCTACTTGAATATTAGCTAAATAACCTTTTGTACCAGCGTAAAGGTTGATAACCATTTCTGCTACGCTCATAGGTTCATATTGACCTTGCTTTAACATTTCAGTCAAACGTTCACCGCGGTCTAATTGTGCTTTAGTAGCCGCATCAAGATCGGAACCGAACTGTGCGAAGGCTGCCAATTCACGATATTGAGCAAGGTCCAAACGCAATTGGCCTGCTACTTGTTTCATCGCTTTAGTTTGTGCACTACCACCTACACGGGATACGGACAAACCTACATCAACAGCTGGACGGATACCAGAGTAGAACATATCTGTCCCTAAGAAAATTTGACCATCAGTGATGGAAATTACGTTTGTTGGGATGTATGCAGATACGTCACCGGCTTGTGTTTCAATGATTGGCAACGCTGTAATAGAACCACCGCCAAGTTCTGGTGAAAGTTTAGCAGCACGTTCTAATAAACGACTGTGTAAGTAGAATACGTCGCCTGGATACGCTTCACGCCCTGGTGGACGGCGTAATAATAGAGACATAGCACGGTAAGCAGCTGCTTGCTTAGTTAAGTCATCATATACGCAAAGTACATGTTTGCCTTTGTACATGAAGTATTCACCCATAGCAACACCTGCATACGGAGCAATGTATTGTAATGGAGCACCTGTAGAAGCACTAGCAGAAACGACGATTGTATAATCCAACGCACCTGTTTCTTCTAATTTTTGTACTACACGAGCTACGGTAGATTCTTTTTGACCAATAGCTACATAGATACAAATAACATCTTTACCTTTTTGGTTGATGATTGTATCAAGAGCGATTGCAGTTTTACCAGTACCACGGTCACCAATGATAAGCTCACGTTGGCCACGACCGATTGGTACCATCGCATCAATTGCTTTTAAACCAGTTTGCAAAGGTTCATTTACAGATTGACGATCTGCAATACCAGGAGCTGGATGTTCTACAGGACGACGTTCTGTCGCTTGAATAGCACCCTTACCATCGATAGGCTGACCCAACGGATTTACTACACGACCAATAAGTGCATCACCTACTGGTACGTCCATAATTTTGCCAGTACGGCGTACTTGGTCACCTTCTTTAATCAAGAAGTCATCACCCAATAGTACGGCACCAACATTATCTAATTCTAAGTTCAAAACCAAGCCATATACGCCGTGTGGTAACTCTAACAACTCACCGGCCATGGCTCTTTCAAGACCATAAATATGGGCGATGCCATCCCCTACGTCGAGAACAGTACCCACGTCATCGACATTGAGGTCAACATCATAGTCCTGAATCTGCTGTTTAATTATAGCAGTGATTTCTTCAGGCTTCATTTTCATATATACCCATTCACCCCTATCTAATAGAGTTCGTTCTTAATAAAGATTTTTCTAATTCTTGCAAGCGACGAGATACAGAGCCATCAATGCGTTTATCCCCTACTTGAATGATAATACCACCCATAATGGAAGGATCTTGACGCACGGATAGAATAACATCTTTGCCCGTTACCTCTCGTAATTTAGCTTGTACAGATGCTTCTATATCAGCTGTGATTGGTTCTGCTACAGTGACAGTAGCTTCTAGAATACCACGAGCTTCGCGTGATTTCTTAATAAATGCCGCAATAGTCTGCTTTATATAGCGATCACGACCACGTTTAATCATCACATAAATAAAATGCAAAGCAACCTTATCGAGACTAGATTCAAAAATTTTACCAATCAGCTTAATCTTTGCATCTTCTGTAACAGTTGGATTTTCAAGGAATGAGCTTAATTCAGGTTGCTCATCCATTACAGATGCTACATAGCCTAATTGCTCCTCCATGAGATCCAACTTATTTTGTTCTTGAGCTAATTCAAACATAGCTGAACTGTATTTATCTGCTACAATTTCTATGCTCATCGTATCACAACCCTATCGTTTTACTATCAAGTTGACGAATAGCGTCTTCGATCAATTTTGTATTAGTTTCGCTGTTCATATCTTTAGCAACAACTTTACCAGCCATAGCTACAGATAAGGAAACAACTTCATTGCGCAAGCTGTTCATAGCACGATCACGTTCAATGGCAATATCTTGACGAGCACGATTTTTTTCTTGTTCAATTTGCTCGCGAGCTGTTGCTAATTGTTCACGTGTTGTATTTTCTGCTTCTTGAATTGCTTTTTCAACAATTTTTTGTGCCTCTACACGAGCATTAGAAATTTGAGCTGCATAATCAGCTTTAAATTCCTCTGCTTCTGCACGAGCTTTTTCTGCAGCTTCTAAGTCTTTAGCAATTCGTTCTTTACGTTCTGTCATCATAGCCAATAATGGTTTATATGCAAAACGAGCCAATAGCCAAACTAATATAAAAAAGTTCAACATTTGAGCAAGAATCGTTCCAAGGCTTAAGTCAACCAAGGTTATTCCTCCTCGTTATTATCTGAATAACAAAATAAATGCTACTACTACACCGATGATAGGCATCGCTTCGATCAAACCAATCGCTACGAACATTGTAGACATCAATTGACCACGTAATTCTGGTTGGCGTGTAATACCTTCGATTACTTTGCTAGATACAAGACCATCACCGATACCTGCACCAATGGCACCACAACCTACTGCGATTGCTGCTGCTAATGCGAATAAACCTTGAGCTTCCATAATATATCCTCCATATAAAATAATTAATGTTCCTCACTAAGAGCCATCCCCAAGTAGGAGGCAGTAAGAACTGTGAAAATAAAGGCTTGAATAATACCGATAAATAAACTAAAAGCAATCCAAACCCATGGTACAGGTACAAACCAAGGCAAGTTATACAATACTTCTAACAAAATTTCACCAGCTACGATATTGCCGAATAGACGGAAAGCAAGTGTAACTGGTTTTGCAATTTCCTCAAAAATATTAAGGATTAGCAAAGCCTTATAAGGTTGTACAAAATGATTGAAATAGGATAAGCCTTTAACTTTAATCCCCATAACCCATACCACTAATGTGCTACATAGAGCTAATGCAATTGTAGTATTAATATCGGATGTTGGTGATGTTAAAGCCTTAAACGTTGGCATTAAACCCAGTTCGTTCCCTACAAAAATAAATAAGAAAAACGTAAATAACAAGGAACTTACCATCGGCCAATGACGACCCAAGTTCGGAGCTAGCTGCCCCTCTAAGCCTTCTAATATAGCTTCCACTATATTTTGCAAGCCTACAGGCACCAATTTACGTCCTCGGGTGGCCAATACTGTTACCAGTATTACAATAGCCATAGTAACCCATGTAGCAATCAAGGTATCAATATTAAATGTTAACCCCAACCACTGCACGACCTCATGGTGTCCCGCATGTAATTCCACGTTCTCAACCCCTTCCATAGTCATAATAAAAACCTTATATATTTACAATTAATATAAATATATTATATATGTATCATCATACATCGTTATAGATATATAATCAACACTTACAAGGTAAACAATTCCAATTACTCATAATCACATTGTGTATAATGCATTATCGGTATACACCTATCATTCTTACTGCTACTTACGGGGTCAGAAATGCCGACTAAGCCACCAATACACCACATATAATGCCGGTTGTATGAGTGCAATACCTATAAACATGCTAACAGCTTCAACACCAGGTATTTTTAATCCTAAGACGACCAAAGAGCCTACTAACATAAGACGCCATATCATCTGCCTGCGAGCTTTACGTACGGCTTTATAAGGGTCTCCTGACACAATAGATTGTCCATGCAAAGCCAAGCTAAGCAAGTAGAGTACCATTATAAAAATGCCCCAAAGCCATCCCCATAGATACACTTCTAAGCCACATAAAACTTGTATTATACCGCCTAAAAAGGCAATAAAAAAACAAGTTAGTAGCACACGCACTATGAATTTAATATATTGATTCATATATACCTCACTACTTAACTTGTTTATATAACATATAAAAGCCTGTTATAGCTCCAATAAGACCAAATATAACCATACATAATGGTTCAGTTCTAAACCAACCATCTAGTATATATCCAATCCCAATAAAGCCACCTATACAGAAAACGAGTGTGAGCCCCGCCGATGTTGCCATGGCGAGGGCTTTCACAAGGTCCTTATCCATATTATTTACCAAAACGTTCAGGACGATTAGGATCGCCTAAAAATTCATGGCGCAACGCTTGGATGATGCGTTCAGATGCTTTGCCGTCACCATATGGGTTAACGGAATTAGACATCAATTTATAAGCCTCTGCATTGCTCAACAATTCATGAGCTGCTGCATGTACAGCGTCTTTGTCAGTACCTACAAGGCGCACAGTACCAGCTTCAACAGCTTCTGGGCGTTCTGTAGTATCACGCAATACGAGAACTGGTTTACCAAGAGCTGGTGCTTCCTCTTGAATCCCACCAGAATCAGTAAGAATCAAATAGGATTTAGCCATCAAATTAGCAAATGGTTCGTAATCAAGCGGGTCAATTAATGTAACACGTTCTACAGAACCGAGTTCTTCTTGTACAACTTGGCGAACTTTAGGATTCTTATGTACAGGGAATACCACTTGAATATCTTTAAATTCATCAAGCAAATCGCGAATAGCTTGGTATACATGGCGCATAGGCTCACCCAAGTTTTCACGGCGATGTGTAGTAACAAGCACTGTACGTTTTTCAGGATCTAATGCATTGATAGCAGCATCATCAAACACATAATTTTCTTGTACTGTTGTATCAAGGGCATCAATAACCGTATTGCCTGTTACATACAAATGGTCTGTATTTATATTTTCTTTTTTAAGATTACTTTCAGAACTAGCTGTTGGTGCAAAATGATATGTCGCAATAGAACCAGTCAACTTGCGGTTCATCTCTTCTGGGAATGGAGAGTAAATATCACCAGTGCGAAGGCCTGCTTCTACATGGCCTACAGGAATTTCTTGATAGAAGGACGCCAAAGCACCTGCAAAGGTAGTTGTAGTATCACCATGTACAAGAACCACATCAGGTTTAGCTTCTTCTAATACATCTTTAAGGCCCATCAATGCACGGTTTGTTACATCGTACAATGTTTGACCTTGGCTCATAATATTCAAGTCGTAATCAGGGGTAATATTAAACAAGTTTAGTACTTGATCGAGCATATCGCGATGTTGTGCCGTAACGGTTACAATCGGTTCCATATCCGGTGCTGCTTCTAATGCTTTTACAAGAGGAGCCATCTTGATAGCCTCAGGTCTTGTACCAAAGATTGTCATAACTTTTAACATAGTTGCCTCCAACATAGTAGGATAGAAAAAATGGGGCGCCAAGCGCCCCACATGGTTATTTCTTATGGGAATCCTCGGATTCCTCTAAAGCTTTTGCCAATTCTTCACGATCAAAGGAAATAGTTTCATCTGAATCGCTGCGTTCAATTGTAGGACGTGGTAGTGGATGACCTGCCGCATCACTGTGAGTAATAACACCAAGGCGACGAGCCACATAAATACTACCTAAGAAGATAACGAGTACTAATGCGATACCAATCCAAGCATTGACCTCTGCTACGATGACGGATACGCCACCAAAGAGAGCCGTTACAGCATACATCATTAGCACTGCTTGTTTTTGAGATAAGCCCTGTGCTAACAAACGATGATGCACATGGCCTTTATCAGGCTTGAAAATCGGACGACCGCTGATTTTACGGCGCACGATAGCAAACAATGTATCGAGAATTGGTAAGCCTAGCACGATAGCTGGTACCACTAATGCAATAGTAGCCGCCGTTTTAACAGCCCCCATTACAGAAATAGCGGCTAATGTATAACCAAGGAGCATAGAGCCCGTATCCCCCATGAAGATTTTCGCTGGGTTAAAGTTATACCGCAAGAACCCTACTGTTGCACCTGCTAGTGCCAATGAAATACAGGCAAGGTCTGTTTGACCAAGTTGTAATGTCATAGCACAAACAGCAATACAAGCAATAAAGGAAATGCCTGCTGCCAAGCCATCAAGTCCATCGATAAGGTTTACGATATTCGTAAAGCCTACAATCCAGAAAATAGTCAATGGAGCAGACCAATATTTAAGGTATACCACACCACCCCAAGGAAGGTTGATGAAGTCTACGCGAATATCGTAAGCTACCAAAATAGCTGCCGCTATGATTTGGCCCATCAACTTAGTCTTTGGCTCAATTTGTTTAATATCATCCCATATGCCGACAAGCACAAGGATAACGGTACCAAGCACAAAGCCAAATAGTTTATGGTCATGTGGGATAGATCCATTAAAGAGAACCGATCCGATATAACCGAGGAAGATTGCTAACCCACCAAGTCGTGGAATAGCACCATGATGTACCTTGCGGGCATCAGGTTTATCTATTGCCCCAACAGCAACGGCAAAGCGTTTCACCAAAGGGGTAAGTGCAAAGGTTATGACGAGCGCCAGAGCAAAGGCCCATACATAATCGAGCACATAATCACTCATAAGACACCTCCAACAACTGGGTTAAAACAATATTAGTTCGTTAAGCTACGAATAGGTGCAGGAATACGACCACCACGTGCGATGAACTCAGCTGCACTATATGGGCTTACTTCAATGATTGGAGCATAGCCTAACAAGCCACCAAACTCAACAACCTCACCTACTGTTTTACCAGGTACAGGAATTACACGAACCGCAGTTGTCTTATTATTAATCATACCAATAGCAGATTCATCAGCAATGATTGCAGAAATTGTATCTGCTGTTGTGTCTCCAGGAATAGCAATCATGTCAAGGCCCACAGAACAAACACATGTCATAGCCTCTAATTTATCGAGGGATAAACTGCCACAAGATACAGCATCAATCATACCCGCATCTTCAGATACTGGAATAAATGCACCACTGAGACCGCCTACGTGAGAAGATGCCATAAGGCCACCTTTTTTCACTGCATCATTCAATAATGCAAGGGCTGCTGTAGTACCGTGACAACCACAAGAGGATAAGCCCATTTCTTCAAGAACGTGAGCTACTGAGTCACCTACAGCTGGTGTTGGTGCCAAGGACAAGTCAATGATACCGAATGGTTTGCCAAGACGGCGAGATGCCTCTTGTGCTACCAACTGGCCTACACGGGTAATTTTGAAAGCAGTGCGTTTAATTGTTTCTGCTACAACATCAAAGGATTGACCACGTACAGATTCTAGTGCGTGTTTTACAACGCCTGGACCAGATACGCCTACAGAAATGGCACTATCACCTTCAGTTACACCAAAGAAGGCACCGGCCATGAACGGATTATCCTCTACAGGGTTACAGAAAATAACAAGCTTAGCACAACCAAGAGCATCATTATCCTTTGTAAGTTCTGCCGTTTTCTTAACGATGATCCCCATATCGCGAACTGCATCCATGTTGATACCCGTTTTAGTAGAGCCCACACCTACAGAGCTACATACGATATCTGTAGTTGCCAACGCTTCTGGGATGGAATCAATCAAAATGCGGTCAGCCCGTGTAGCACCTTTTGTTACAAGAGCAGAGAAACCTCCGATAAAGTTTACACCTACTGTTTTTGCAGCGCGATCCATCGCTTCTGCAATAGGAACATAAGATGTTAAATCACTACCACCAGCCACTAATGAGATCGGTGTTACAGAAATACGTTTGTTAATGATAGGAATACCAAACTCGCGCTCAATATCTTCACCGGTAGACACAAGGTGTTCTGCTTCTTTCGTAATGCGATCATAAATACGATCACACAACTCTTTACCAGAGCTAGATGCACATTCAAGCAAGCTAATACCCATTGTAATGGTACGTACGTCAAGCTTGTTATCATGAATCATCTGATTCGTTTCTAAAATATTGTCGATAGATAACATAGTGCCTCCTATCCTACACGGTGCATGCTTAAGAAAATATCAGCATGTTGTGCACGGATTTCAACACCAAGTTCTTTACCGAGTGCATTCAAAGCATCTTGAATAGATGTCAAATCTTTCACATCTTCAGACTTTGTTTCACACATCATAATCATATTGAAAACGCCATCAAGAATGGTTTGATTTATAGACATAATGTTTACGCCGTGGTTAGCAAGTACAGTACTAACCCCTGCAATGATACCAACGCGGTCAACGCCGACAACGGTAACAACTAATTTCATAACATCACCTTTTCTGAGCACTACAAACTATTTGACCCATATAGGGTATTCAATAAACTATATTAATATATTATATCACATTTATTACTTTTAGACGGTGAAATCTTTATGAGTTTTCTAGTGAAAACAACATGTTACACTTCGTCAGACAAAGCACTTGTTACAATCTCTTCACCAGCAGTTAACAATGCGATAAGACCTTTATCCCCTTTATAGCTTTCACCATAGATTTTATACAAATCCTCTGTACCGGACGGACGCGCTACAAACCAACCTGTTTCAGTTTCTACGCAAACCCCATCGATGGGCATATCCTTGTATAAAGATGTAGTGCGTATATTCGTAATAGGGTCTCCATCTACCTCTGTGGCTGTAATGGAACTTGCATTCAACTGTTTCAACTTGGCCTTTGCCGCCTTTGTACAAGCCGCATCAATGCGACCAAATCGTGGGTCACCACAACCTTCAACAATATTATTGTAGAGGCGATCAACAGTTGTGCCCATAACGGCATACATTTCCATTGCTAGAAGCGCCATTACCATGCCGTCTTTATCGGTAGTCCATACGGTGCCGTCCTTTTTAAGGAACGATGCGCCTGCAGATTCTTCACCGCCGATACCAATCTCACCATCAAATAATAAAGAGCTAAAATATTTAAAGCCTACCGGAACCTCATAAACCGGAATGTCTTTAACAGCCGCCCATTTATCAATCATAGTGGTACAAACAACGGTTTTACCTACCCCTTTATCAGTCCAACCACGGGTTGTAAACAGATAATCCGCAGCCGCTGTAAGGAATGCATTTGGTGAAATAAGGCCCTCTGCAGTAACGATACCGTAGCGATCATAATCAGGATCATTGCCAACAGCGAGATCATAATTGCCAATTTGTTTAGTTACATCCGCCATCGCATATTCAGAGGAACAATCCATACGCACCTTGCCATCATGGTCATAGGTCATAAAGCTAAAGGTTGGATCGTATTCATCATTGATAATATCCATATTGAGATTATATCGTTCTTTAATAGCACGCCAATAACCAAGGCCACTACCACCTAATGCATTGACAAGAACTTTAGGCTTCGCACTTTGAATGGCTTCCATATTGATGATGGAAGATAACTCTTCCACATATAAGCCCTTATAGTCATAAGGCACTTGTTGATCTGGTTCAATATTATCTATGCTAATGCGTTTAAACCCTTCTAATTCACAATAAGCACGAACGTACTCATTGGCGCGGGTTTCAATCCATTTTGTAATCAACGTATCTGCAGGGCCACCGTTGGTAGCATTATACTTAATGCCCCCATTATCTGGAGGATTGTGAGATGGTGTAATAACGATACCATCTGCTTTTTTATCGTGACTTTCATTATATCGAATGATTGCACGAGACACAGATGGTGTTGGAACAAAGTCCATATCCGCATCAACCATGGCAGTCACACCATTACCAGCAAGTACCTCAAGCACTGTTACTAATGCAGGCTGAGATAAGGCATGTGTATCTTGGCCCACAAAAATGGGCCCTGTCGCACCAAATTGACCACGACCATCACAGATTGCCTGTGTAATAGCCGCTACGTGTAAATCCGTAAAGGTACCATTTAAAGAGGTACCACGGTGGCCTGATGTACCGAAGGATACGAGTTGTGTCGGATCAGTTACATCTGGTGCATTGTCAAAATAGGCATCTACCAGAGTTTGTACATCTATAATATCTTGTTCTTGTACAGGCGTACCTGCTAATTTATGAGCCATAGGAACCTCCTAATCTCAAATGTATATGTCATTCATAAAATATTATATTTACACATAATTAATATGAGATGACTAATGCTTACATTTTGAATTTTACTTTTCTGATTTTACATTTTGCTTTACTTAGCGATTATGTATAGTCTGTGTATTATCCTCTTGTGTGGTACTCTTATCTTTTAACTGTTCACACACTTCAGTAGGGATAATCGGTTGTGTAAAGCCTTGCCCAATGACCTCTTGCGCATCAGTTATTAAGATGAACACATTTGGATCCGCCTCTTGAATAACCTCTTTTAATTTATTTACTTGCAAGAGATTAACGGCTACCATAACGATTTGCTTCGGCGTCCGCGTATAAGCACCAATGCCATTAATGATAGTTGCGCCACGACCAACCTTATTGATGATACATTCACAGACCTCATCAGTACGATAGGTAATGATGAAAGCAACCTTCCGCTGATTAAAGCCGATAACCACCTTATTCGTAATGATGGTATACACATAGACACTAATAAGTGTGACCGCTACGGCTTCAAGGCCAACAACACCAATTGCGGCAACAAGGATAGCACAGTTTATGGCACTATTAATGGACCCCATTTGAAGTCCATAATATTTGCGTACAATGAGTGCAATAGGATCAAGCCCACCTGTGTTACCGCCTACGCGGTATACAATGCCAAGACCTACACCAGTAGTAATACCAGCCATCATGGAACTCAACAAAGGATCCTTAATAATCATGTCATATTGCAAGAAGTTAAATAAATCAACCATCCAAGACAGCATCAATGTGCCATACAAGGTTTTGATAACAACACGGGTGCCCAGCCACTTCCAAGCAGCCCAGAATATAGGAATATTTAAAATCATATTCCAAGAACCAACAGATAAGCCCGTTAAATAATACAAAATCAAGCCTACCCCACTAATACCAGTACTCACCAATTTGTGTGGCAATACAAAGGCATCAAGGCCGGCACCAAATATGGCACATCCAAGAATGACCATAAGGCTTTCATAGATAACACTTTTATACTTAGCGAACATAGCTTCCTCCAAATTGCCATTTCACTATAAATATTCTATAATGAACTAACTAAAACATACGCTATTTACAATACATTTAGTAATAAAACAATATGCGTATACAAATTCATCATAAACCACTTAATGGTTATTTTCAATCACTTTATAAGAGTATAAAATAAACATATAAATTGCATATATTCTGTATGTTACAAACGAGGCTATCATGAGTAAAAGTTTTGAGCAACTCGGTTGCAGTAAAATCAATATTGGCCTTGCCATTACGGGCAAGCGTGAAGACGGATATCACGATATCGACTCTATCTTCCAATCCATTCGCCTTAGCGACTCCATTTATTTTGCGAAGCATCATTCCGTAGTTTTCTCTGGTGGCGCTCCAGAATTACCTGAGTATATGCAAAAATTAGTTACTTACGGAGAAGAGAATCTTGCTCTCAAAGCATTACGAGCAATCCAAGCCTATACAGGCTGCAAAGCGGGGGCCGCAATTCACCTATTAAAACGGGTACCGATCCAAGCAGGTCTTGGTGGTGGTAGTGCTGATGCAGCTGCTATGTTAATGGGTCTCAACCGATTTTGGGACTTGCGCCTTACTCAAGAGGAACTATTAAAAATAGGTGCTACACTTGGCTCTGATGTGCCATTCCTATTGCAAGGTGGTACAGCACGTGGCACGGGGCGTGGTGAAATATTAACGTACGGAAAATCTCCAGATCCACACTGGTTATTACTAGTAAAGCCAAAGGTTTCTGTATCAACTGCAGCTGCTTATGGTCGCTTCACGAATAAGTCCGTAGCAACAAAACAAACCATCGATACAGTCCAACAACACCTAGAAAACAATGACTTAAAATCAGCATTCCTTACTAGTGCTAATACATTTGAAGAACTACTCTTCCCTGACCATGGAGAACTTGTCATTTGTAAAGAATTCTTTACTAGTCGTGGATATCCAACGATTATGACCGGTAGTGGTCCTACAATGGTGGTATTGCTGGATAAACCAATGGAAGCATTACAACTGCAAGAAGAGATCAAAGCAGCAGGCCATGATTGGCTATCGCTCATTACAAAAACATGTACACAGGAGGACTTACCATGACAAAACGGTTACAACCAATACGATTAGATGCGTATAAACCTCTACGCGAAGTCGTAAGTGAAACATTACGTCAAGCCATTCAAGACGGCGTGTTAAAACCAGGCGAACGCCTTATGGAAATTCCTCTAGCTGAAGAACTCGGTGTGAGCCGTACACCAATTCGCGAAGCCATTCGTAAGCTTGAGCTCGAAGGTTTTGTTGTCATGGTTCCTCGCCGTGGTACATATGTAGCCAATATATCGTTAAAGGATATTACTCAAGTATTTGAAATTCGATCTGCCCTGGAAGAACTCGCAGCAGGCCTTGCTGCCGAACGCATAACCGAAGAGGAAATCGAAACACTAGAACGAATGCTCGTAGAGATTGGCGATCATATGGAGAATAAAGATATGGAGTCCGTTGTAACAGCAGACGTAGAATTCCATGAAGTACTATATCGTGCATCTCGTAACGAACGTTTAGCAGATATCGTACACAACTTGCGGGAGCAAACCTATCGATTCCGTAGCTTCTCTATGAATCAACCGGGCCGACTAAGAAAGACATGGGAAGAGCACCGTCAATTGGTGGAGGCCATTGCTTCACATAATGCTACTCAAGCTCGTAAGTTGGCAAGAATTCACATGGAACATTCCGAACAAACCTTATTACAAGGCATGGAGGAATCACCGGAATTCACTAAAGCTTAAAGAAACATCTTAGTTGCTATACAATAATAAACTATTAATAAAATCCTTCACTCTTGTGAGGGATTTTGTTTTACATAGTCTATAGAAATTGATACAATATTATTAATAATTATAAGAATTCTTTTTATGAGAAAGGAGCGTTTTTATGGAAGCAATGCTCAATGATGCTATTTCTACCATTAATGGCTATTTATGGAGTTATTTCATCATCTTTATCCTCATCGGCGCAGGTCTCTTCTTTACGATGACAACGAATTTTGTACAAATTCGTATGATCAAAGAAATGATTCGTCTTGTAATCAATGGTGCAGGTAGTTCTACAGAAAAAAATCATGTATCCTCATTCCAAGCATTCTGTGTTAGTACCGCATCTCGTGTAGGTGTTGGTAATATCGCAGGTATTGCGATTGCTGTTGTACTCGGTGGTCCTGGTGCTATTTTCTGGATGTGGGTTATCGCTCTTATTGGTGCTGCTACAGGTTTCATCGAATCTACATTGGCACAAATCTACAAAGAACCTGTTGCTAAAGGCGGCTTTTACGGCGGCCCAGCATACTACATTCGCTATGGTTTAAACAACAAAGCATTATCTATTTTATTTGCAATTTTGATCAGTATTACATACGGTTGGATTTACAACTCTGTACAAGCTAATACATTAGCTGCATCCCTTCAAGTATTCAACTTTGATGTATCCTATACCGGTGCTGTAGTAGCAATTCTTCTTGGTATTATCATTTTCGGTGGTATCAGCCGCGTTGCTAAAGCATCTGAAATCATCGTTCCTATCATGGCGGTTTTATATATCGCTACTGCATTATTCGTAGTTATTATGAATATCACTCAATTCCCACATGTAATCTATACTATTATCTCCTCTGCTTTTGAACCAGTAGCAGCAGGTGGTGGCTTATTAGGTGCTACTGTAATGAATGGTATTAAACGTGGTCTATTCTCCAACGAAGCCGGTGAAGGTTCTGTGCCTAATGCAGCGGCTACTGCGGCTGTTAACCATCCTGTTGAACAAGGTCTTGTACAAGCATTCGGTGTATTCCTTGATACATTTATCATTTGTACCGCTTCTGCTTTCATCGTGCTCATCGTTGGTGACTATAGCACAACAGGTTTAACTGGTGTTGCCCTAGTACAACATAACCTCGAACAACAACTCGGTTCTTGGGCACCAACAGCGGTAGCAATCTTTATCGTAATGTTCTCCTTCAGTTCCTTAATTGGTAACTATTACTACGGCGAAATTAATATTAGCCACTTAACAGATAAGAAATTCTATCTTCATTTGTTCCGTATCGGTGTAATAATCATGACATTCGTAGGCTCTATTGCCTCCCTTGATTTAGTATGGAATTTAGCCGATTTATTCATGGCCTTCTTAGTATTAACTAATATTAGTTCCATCGTACGTATGGGACGTACTGCAGGTCTTGCTCTTGATGACTATATCAAACAACGCAAGGCAGGCATCGAAACACCTGTATTCAACCGTTCTGTTCTTAATCATACATACGGTATCGTATGGTGGGGTGACGGTCAAACTACAGACTCTTCTGTACCTCCTACTCCAGTGGAAAATACAATGGAAAAATAAAATATATTCTCTTTAGAGATCGGTGAAAGTATCTTTCATCGGTCTCTTTTTTTTGTAAAAGTATCCATTTATACTGTAAAAACTACGATTTATATCTAACTTTAGGAGTGACTATAATCACAGTAAATATCTATATTCTATACACTTTTCAAGCATTAAAAACTATAGAATATAGTTATAAAATTATAAAGGGTATTATGTATACAACGTCGAATACTACAGTATGTCTAAAATTAGCAAAACTTAATTTACTCTTATATACAGGAGGTTATTATGAGTGGTTATAATCCTTATGAAAACATGCTAAATACGTTAGATGTAGCAGCAGAAAAACTCGGTTATTCTCGTAGTGAGTACGAAGTATTACGTCATCCTGAACGAGAACTAAAAGTAGCTGTACCACTTCAACTAGATAATGGTGAAGTTCGCGTATACGAAGGCTACCGTTGCCAACACTCCACATTGCGTGGCAGTGCTAAAGGTGGTCTTCGTTTCCATCCAGATTCCGATGAAAACGAAGTTCGTGCATTGGCTGCTTGGATGACTATTAAAAATGCTATCGCTAACATCCCTTACGGCGGTGGTAAAGGCGGTATCAAAGTTGATCCTAAAACTTTGAATCCTCGCGAATTAGAACGCTTAACTCGTAACTTTGTACGTCGTATTGCGCCAATCATTGGTGTTAATACTGACGTTCCAGCTCCAGACGTAAATACAAACTCTCAAATCATGAGCTGGATTGCTGACGAATACAGCACATTAAAAGGTGAATGGAGCCCTGGTATCGTTACTGGTAAACCTATCGAAGTAGGCGGTTCCTTAGGTCGTAACGAAGCGACTGGCCGCGGCTGTCTCATCGCATTGCAAAGCTATCTCGCTAAGAAAAACTTAGATATCAAAAACCTTACTGTAGCAGTTCAAGGCTTCGGTAACGTAGGTTCCGTAGGTGCTCGTCTCATTGCACAAGCAGGCGCTAAAGTTGTTGCTATTGGCGATGTAAGCGTTAACATCTACAACCCTAACGGTCTTGATGTTGAAAAAGCATACGAATATGCTAACTCTCATGGTCGTTCCCTTGAAGGTTACAGCGAACCAGGCATGACTACAATTGGTGCCCAAGAATTATTGGCTCAACCAGTTGATGTATTGTACATGGCAGCTCTTGAAAACCAATTGAACAAAGACAACATGGAAAATATCCAAGCTAAAATTATCTTGGAAGGTGCTAACGGCCCTACTACTAATGATGCAGATAAATACTTCTATGAAAAAGGTATCGACATCATCCCTGACGTTCTTGCGAACGGCGGCGGTGTAGTTGTATCTTACTATGAATGGGTACAAAACAAAGCAAGCTTCTACTGGACTGAAGAAGAAGTTAATGAACGGTTAACTAAGAATATGCAAAATAGCTTTGAAGCAGTTTGGGAAATGCAACATAAATACAATGTACCACCTCGTCAAGCAGCGTACATGGTTGCCCTTGAACGCCTCGTAGTAGAAACTAAATGGCGCGGTTATAACTGCTAATTCTTTCAACCTCCATAACATTTAGCCATAAAAAAGGCGTAAGCTCATTTGAGCTTACGCCTTTTTGTTTGTTAACTTTGTTTAGTTTTACTTGAAAGCACCTAAAATAGCTGCCATGCTAGGACGGCTGATCAAAGCTTTCACTAAAACAGAACCAAGAACGGCAGGAATTGTTTGACCTACGATAAGGTTCAATACTAATGGCCAGTATGGAAGGCCTAGTAATGGGCTAAGCCATAATGGTACACATAATGCTGGCACAAAGATGATTGGCAAAATCGCCCACCAAGCACTGAGGCCCATCTTGCGCATGCAAACGATGATACCTGTTGTTAAGATACCAACGCCAAAGCCACCTACCATGTCGAGGATACCGAGGCCGCCGAATAGGAAGTTAGAAATGAGGTTGCCAATCCCCATGGGAATCACCAAGAACGGAAAGGCATAAGCAAGTGCATATAATGATGTTGCTATACGAATTTGATACGCCCCGAAGGAAACGCTTTGCGTTAAATAGAGTACAACGATGTACAATGCCACAACCATGGCAGAAATAGTCAATTTACGTGTAGTAATCATAACACTCACCTCCTCAAATAAAAAAAAGCATGGCAAAACTACCATGCTAAAAATGCTTATGAATTTCCGTAGTTTTGTTTAGAGACAGGATGGTTTCAAACTGTCTTATTTAGTTGTGCCCTTATAATATCATATATTTTCGATATTCACAAGTTGTGGGAAGATTAAAGCGGCTTGTTACAGTAACGACTATTGTTCTGTTGTTGGCAAGGACGGGGTGTCAGAAAATACCTTTCCTCATCGCTCCACTGGCGAACCGGTCATCGGCCTAGGGCCTCGACCTGCCAAAGTCGCTCTTTGAAAAGGGATTTTCTTCCACTGCGAATTTAGCAAATCAATATTTCGGATACGTAGTGACGTAAAAGGCCGCTTTAACTCAGCATCCTCCACAGGATAAATAATATAAAATATATTACTCATCAAAGCACCTCAACTAGCCTAAGACAGTTGAGGTGAGTTAGTGACGTACAAGTCCGCCTTGAAGTACATATACCTGCTACTCTATTAGAATATATGTAAAGTATCCGCCTAAAAAGCGACTACTTGCCTAAGCCAGTTTATAGGTGTTATAGAGTTGAGTATTATAGAGCCGAGTGTTATAGAGCCGGGTCTTTAACACCGTTTGCTTCAAAGGCTGCTTGTCTGTCGATGCAGGTGCCACAGTGTCCGCATGGTTTGTCGCCGCCTTCGTAGCAGGACCATGTTAGGTGGTATGGTACGCCTAGGCGTAGGCCTTCTTTTACAACGTCTGCTTTATTGTGGTTAATGAATGGTGCTTCTAAGGAGCATTCTTTACCGGATCCTTCAAAGATAGCATCCCCCATAGATTTATAAAAGTGTTCGGTACAGTCTGGGTATGCATTGCCAGCCGCCTCCTCCCTATGGGCACCGTAGTAGATATAGCCACAGTCTAAAGAGAGTGCCAAGGATGCTGCAGCAGATAGGAATAGGCCATTTCTAAATGGTACATAGGTACTAACAGTGCCCTCTCCTTCGGCTTCTTGTTGTTCTTTGTATGAGCCTTGAGGGATTTCTTCGGTGGATTGTGCTAATAAAGAGCAATTACTGAAGGCAAATAACTTCGTAACATCCATCGTTTTACCTTCAATGCCATAATAACCGAGAATAGATGCAGCGGCTTCCAATTCTTTACTATGTTTTTGGCCATATTGAATAGATAGTGGTACGACATTGTCTTTACCAAATCTTTCAATAGCGAGCGCTAAACATGTAGTGCTATCAACACCGCCGCTAAATAGAACGACAGCTTTTTGTTTTTGAGCCATAAGGTCTCCTTTCTCCTATTACAACAGCCCCATCATAAGATGAGGCTGTTAATTTTGTAGGCAAATTTTATAAATCGATATCTAATTCTACTGGACAGTGATCAGAGCCAAAGATTTGTTGATGAATCTTTGCTTCTTGAATTTTGTCGTCAAGACGTTTAGAGGTGATAAAGTAGTCAATTCTCCACCCTGTATTCCGCTCACGAGCTTTGCCCATGTAGGACCACCAGCTGTATTGCTCAATTGCATCTGGATAGAGGTGACGGAATGTATCTGTGAAACCAGCATCTAAGAGTTCTGTCATTTTTGCACGTTCTTCATCAGAGAAGCCTGCATTTTTACGGTTTGTCTTAGGGTTTTTAAGGTCGATTTCTTGGTGAGCTACGTTAAGGTCACCACAGAGGATAACTGGTTTTTTCTTATCTAATTCTAGCAAATAGTTACGGAATGCATCTTCCCAAGTCATACGATACTCAAGACGTGCTAATTCACGTTGACTATTTGGTGTATAGCAGCATACTAAATAGAAGTTGTCATATTCAGCAGTGATAACGCGACCTTCTTGATCGTGCTCTTCAATACCAATACCGTTAGTTACGGACAACGGTTTAATGCGTGTGAATACTGCTGTACCACTGTAGCCTTTTTTCACAGCACTATTCCAGTATTGTTCATAACCTGGCAACTCCAAAGAAATTTGATCAGGTTGTAATTTAGTTTCTTGTAAGCAGAAAATATCCGCATCCAATTCGTTAAAGGATTCCATAAACCCTTTTGTTACAGCGGCACGTAGGCCGTTTACATTCCAAGAAATTAATTTCAATTCGTACTCCTTATTCTAATAGGGCTATACATACTGATATACTTTGTGAAAGCCTCTATTTTAACCATGTTCTTATATTGCAAAAATTTACTTATGTATACTAGCAATCATAATATTTTATATAGTGTAATACAGCTTAGCTTAGCTTAACTAAACTTAACTAAACTACAACTTAACTAAGCTATTCATTACTGCTTTTTGTGTTTCTTTGCATGTCTTGCTTCTGCACGAGCTTTTCGAGCATTCTCATTTGCTTTCAAGTCACTTTCACGTTTTTCACGGAAATAATTTGCCGCTGTAGACAAAACGAGAATTACCAATACAGTCACATTAAACATGCCAGGACCGAAGGTATAGATGTGATAACATAAATAGCCAAAAGCAACAAGGGTTAGTAAATGTTTTAAAATATTCATTTGGCCTCCTAAGTTAGGTTAATGTTTCTACACCTGTACTAAGCGGGAAGCCTTCATACGTTACCCAGTCACTAGAACTACCAACATATAAGGCAGACTCAAGCCCTACCTCGCTCATTGTTAAAAGCGCATTACAAGCCGTTACCCCTGAACCACAATAGGTCACAACAGGTCTATTTTGGTAAATTTCATTATAATACTGGGATTCTAAATCTTTTACAGACTTAGGACCATCTGCGGTATAGCCACTTTCATAAAAATGATTAACAGCACCAGGAATATGACCTGTCATACCATCCATCGTATCTACTTGAGATCCATCATAACGGTATGGCGCACGAGCATCGATGATAACATAATCCCCGCTTTCACTAGCCTTGAGAACCTCATCACGGCTCATAACCATATGAGTTTGCAATTCATAGTTGAAAACAGTTGGTTCTGTAGGCAACGGAGTAGGATCTTTAGTAAGAAGATGACCTTCCTTAACCCAACGTTCAATACCACCAGACAACACGCGCACATCAGACAACCCCATGTAGCGCAAAGTCCACCAGAGGCGCCCCGCCAAGAAGAGCCAAGAATCATACACAACGACCTTGGAGTCGCGAGTAATACCATAAGACTCAAAGGTATGAGCCAATTGCTCCATATCTGGCAATGGATGACGACCGCCATGCTGCCCCAAAGGACCAGTTAAATCTTTATCTAAATCTACGGGAAAAGACCCCTTAATATGGCCTTTTTTATAATCTTGATAACCGCGGGCATCTAACACGATGACCTCATCGAGACAAGCTAATAATTCTTTAGGAGTGATAAAATTTGACATATTGTACTCCTTTCTTTGATTATATCGAAAAATACAAATTTGATAATATTATTATATACGAGTGCAACAGGATATACAATTAATTTTGGCACTGTGAAAGCTATTTATTTGTATGATTTAAAAGATAGATTAATCAAAAAAGCCCCTATATAGATAGGGGCTAAGTCATAATTAAAATTTCACATTATAATATTTTTTAAATGCTTTTACTGAAATATTATAAACGTTTATAGATCGCATCTACTGCTTCAATATCAGCTGGCAACCAATCTACAGTGTATAAGGTATCTTTTGAAAGCCATTTCGCTGCTTCGTGTTCTAATAGAGTAATGTCAGAATCATTTAACAAAGAGCATAAATAGCAATGCATAGTTAGATCAAACTTCTCATACCCTGAATATTCAACAGTAATAATATGTTCTTGAACAGCAATTTCTGCTTTCAGTTCTTCTTGTATTTCTCGTTTGAGTGCTACCTCATGAGCTTCACCAGGCTCAATCTTACCACCTGGGAATTCCCAACCGTCTTTTAGATCACCATAACCACGTTGAGTAGCTAATATAGTATTACCTTTTTTAATAATTGCTGCTACAACTTCTATATGTTTTCGTTGTTCACTCATATATCCTTACCCATTAATAATATAATCATAAATATCATCTCGTACTGGAACTTCGAGCTCATACTCTAATTCTACTGCCATTGTACCATTTGCCATAAAAATTTCTTTAGCCCGTTCTTGACCAGTAGAATGAATTGGACCTAAATAATAAAACTCTTTAGATTCTTCATCATCTTTATTCTTTCTCATAAATAAGTGCATAGCAACACCTAACGCATCAGCATTAAATGCAGTCTGCACATCATCAGAAGAAAAGGATCGCTTATTCTTAGAAATAGCTTTTAGTAATCCTGGATTTTCAAATCTATCTTCATATTTAATAGTATCTTGAATATCATCTGCTTTGTGATAATTGATAAATACAGGATACGTTTTTGTTTCCTTATGGAATTTATATCCCCCAATATTTAATGGCACTTCATTTTGAGGCCACTCTAATAATTGGCATACTTGTTCATAGGTATACTTTTCATACAAAGCAAATGGAGTATTAGGATAGATATTGCTTTTATATTTATCATCAAACTGTTTCAAACCATACGCAACAAGCTCTTGCACATGTGCTTTAAAATTACTATCTTCTAATGCATCTTTAAATGCTTGGGATATTCCATAACAACCGTTAGATAATTCAATAAATACACTATCTTCAAATGTTTTTTGAGCTGCTTTAACACCAAACTGATTGGTCATTACATTAATAAGATTAATTCGTCCATGCTCAGATAGTTCTACATTATAGGAATTTGAAAGCTCATGAGATACATAGGTAATAACATCATGATGTCCGTCTAGTAAAGCTTGTAATACTAAAAGATCTCGAGCACGTATTCCTGTCGTTAATTTTTGTGATATAAAATGTAACATTCGCTCTTGAACTGGTGTAAATGATATATCATAATCCTTATCTTTGATTTTTATCAAAAAATTATGATAGGACTTAAATTTATTAAAAATTCGGCTCACATCTATAGAACCATGCTCTGCAAAATCCGAAATTTTAGGAATACGACCTAATTTAAAGCGCAAGTTAAAATAGGCTTCCTTAATCAATTTCACATCAGAAAACTTAGCAGTATCAATGGATTCATAAATACGTTGTTTTGCAATTTTATCAAAATGTACTGTTGAACTTCCAGGGATAATGCGATTACCTGCTTGTACATATCGACGTAATGTATCCTTGTTATAACTTCTATCACCAGATAAAGCCAAGGGAATCATAAAGTTATTTGTATAGTTACCTATAAAATCTAAGATAACTACATACTCTTTATCTTCAAACTTACGGAGGCCACGCCCTAACTGTTGAATAAATACAATTGGACTTTCAGTTTGACGAAGCATAATAACTTGATTGATTTCAGGGATATCGACACCTTCATTAAAGATATCTACAGTAAATATGTAGTCTAATTGCTCACTAAGTCTACCTTCATAGTCGCCAGTACCGGTTAATCGAGCAATAGCTTTTTCTCGAGTTTCTTGACTATCTTCACCAGTTAGACAGCTCGTACGATAAATACCACGTTCGTTAAAAGCATCAGATAGTTCTTTGGCCTCAACTCTATTACTGCAGAACACAAGCCCTTTTACTCGACTCCCACTATGACCAAAGTAACGAATCTTTTCAATAATCTTATCGACTCGCTCTTTTGTAGATAAATTAGAGAAAGACACCTCCATATCTGATAGGTCTTCTTGAGTATCAACCCATAAGTCACTAATCCCAAAATAATGGAATGGGCAAAGTAAATCTTCTTCTAAGGCTTGTTGTAACCGAATTTCATAAATAATATTATGGTCAAAAAGCTCATACAAATCGTATCCGTCAGTCCGCTCTGGACTTGCCGTCATCCCTAATAAAAACTGTGGCTTAAAATAATCAATAATACGTTGATAACTATCAGAGCCCGCACGATGAACTTCGTCAATAATAATACAATCAAAATTCTTTGGACTGTATTGTTTCATGACATCGTCGCGCCCCATCATCTGCATAGTCGAAAAAACGTGTGTAGCGTTATACATCTTAGCATGTCCAGATACAAGCCCAAATTGAATAGATGCATCATTAAAAACGCGTTCAAAGCTCGCAATGGCTTGTTTTGCAATCTGCTCACGATGTACTAGAAATAATATTCTTTTTGGATTCATTTCACGCATAGCAAATGCAGCTGCATAAGTTTTCCCCGTACCTGTTGCAGAAATTAAAAGTCCCCTTTTAGCGTTATTAGCTCTCAATTCATTAAAATTGTTAATAAACTGCTCTTGCATGCTATTAGGTTCTAATTGTACTAAATCTACTTTTCTAAACTGTTCAGCAATATTCTTTTGTGAAGTATGATCTGGTCGCACCCATCGAGGCCTATACCAAGGAATAAACTCTTCATAAGGAATGGCAAACTCAGAATTCCAATACAAATCAAACTCTTCCGTGATCTCCCGTGCATATGTATCATCGCAATGGGCTTCAGAACGGGTATTCCACTCTCGATTTTTCTTTAACGCATTAATCGTTAAGTTAGAGCTACCCACTATAATCTGATAAGACTCATCTTTTTTAAAAATATAGCCCTTTGTGTGAAAACCATGGTTACTACCCTGAGTCGTACAGTACACCTTTAAATCAATGTTATTTAAACTTCCTAAATCTTCCAAAACTTTTGGACTATTAAAACCAAGATAGTCTGTCGTTAACACACGACCATGTACACCTCGCTCTTCTAGTTCTTTAAGAATAGGTTTTAATGTTAGTAAGCCTTCTGGTGTTATAAATGCTACAGATATTAAAAACTCATCACAATTGCGCAAGCCATCTTCAATAGCAGATAGCACATTGCGTCCTTCCCCGTTTGCAATGAGTTCTGAAGACGTAGCAAAATTAAGCAAACGATTCGATTCTGACATAATAGACTCCCCATATAATGAATACTATACTTGCTATTATACCAGCCGCAGCTGCAGCGTCTAGGAAAATATATTTTTATACAAAATAACTTGTTTCTATAAAGCTCTTCTAATGTTATTCATCTATAAATCGCGAATTATAAATATTAATATATGTTCACATCAAATAATTTCATCTATTCCTTATGATTCTCTGCTCTATACGTCTTTTTTGGGACGTAAGTTTATGATATAATGTAACTAATTACTCTAGGGGCGTAGTGCGCCCAAACGGATCCAATAAGAGTTAGTGTGTTTTCAAGGAGCGTGCGCAGTTGAAAAAGGGATACATCAAGTTAATAGCAGCGGTCGTGCTTGGCATTGCTATTATCGGTGGTGGGGTCTACGGGGTGTATACACTCTTGTCATCCAATACAACGACAATTTTATATCGATCAACCGTTGACGACAAAATCAACGCTATCCGTCCTTACATTGTCGCATTAGACACATATAATTCGTATAGTGTAGCCTATTCTAACCAATTGCAACCAACACTTGAAGAGTTGCGTAATGGGTCCCATAACACGACCATAACATTGCCTAAATATAAGGACCTAAAAACAGCATTAGAGGCTGCCAAACAAGATAGCCCAACTCCATACGAAGATGTAAATCAATCAACTAACGATGTATTAGCAATTCTAGATCAATTGATTCCGGTTGCAGATCAATTGCAAGCTTATTATGTTGAACGTCGCTTCGAAAAAGATAATTTCAAAGGTAGCGATGAGCTAGCTGCACAATATGTACCACTAGCTGAGCAATTCTATGCTACGTACAACGCGTTAGATTTAGCCTTAGATAATCGTAATAATGAGCTCTATACAGAGCGCATGAACGAGTATCAAGGGGAAAAACGTGAAAATGCAGTTAACTTCATCGAGTTAAATCTCATGACTGCCCAAACAATCGATCTTATCGATCCAGATGGAAATACGGATACCCAAAAGGTTGAAGCAAACTTGCAACAAATCACGCAACGCATCAACAAATTACAACCTGGTACAACATCAGAAACACAAAATGCGGTTCGCGAGTATCAAGACTCCGTAAAAGAATTTGTCGCAGAGGCTCGCAACTATATCATCATTAATTCTTCCTACGGCGAAGCATATACACAACTTTTTATTAAATATAACAAAATGGTTGGCAAAGCAAATGTCGTGAATATGGCAGAACTTGATGCAACAGAGCAAAAGAAAAAATAACTAACTACAAAAAGAGGACTAGCCGTGGCTAGTCCTCTTTTGCTATGTCGACAACTACGTTAAATTATATTAACAAGTTTCATTACTATAGGTTTATATAATAAAATTATTTCCGTTTTAAGTCTTTCGTAATGATATAGTATTCAGATGGAGATATCTTAATACCATCGATATTGTTATTCCCTACAATATTAATCTTAGGATATCCAAGGAAGAGTGCTACGGAGTCATCTAGCATCAATTGTTGTGCATTGATCACCGCATTACGACGCACCACCGGATCGTTGGCACTTTCACCAAGAGCTAACAATTCATCGAAACGTGGATTGGAGAATCCAGAACCATTTGCCTCAGCACCGGTCCCCCAGTATTGTTTCAAGAACCATACAGGTTGGCCAGTATTAGCAGTAACTACACTAGAGATGAGCATATCGTAATCCCCAGATTGCGCCAATGTATCAATCACAGCATAGTCTATGATTTTAATTTGTAAATCTACACCGATTTTTTTGTAGTCCGCTTGTAATGCCTCTGCATATAATGGCAATTCAGAACGAGATGTATAGGCATAGAAATCAAGCACTAGGTTTTCACCATCTTTATCTACAATCCCATCACCATTTGTATCAATATAACCTTCACGTTTAAGTAATTCTTTAGCACGTTCAACATTATATTTATTAGGATCCCGCAATTGATTGAATCCATAATCAATGGACGGTGGCAATGGAGCCTTACCGGCAATAAAGGTATCCTTCATAAGGTTCTTTGCATAGGACTCACGATTCGCTCCGGCAATGAGGGCCGCTCGAAGATTAGCATTCTTAAGCTTGCCTTTTTGGCTCATCCGAACGAATACATCACGTAAAGATGATTCTTCATAAATAGTAAATTTCTTATCGTTTTGGAAGATACCATATTCGCCAGGTCCAATGCTAACGGCCATATCTACATCACCCGCTTGCAATGCCATAGCTCGTGTATTGGCATCGTTAATAGATGGAATTTCAACCTTAGCAAAGCCTGGCTTGCCATCCCAGTAGTTATCATTCCGTGCTAGCTCAGCACGCTCTTTTGTAAATGATGTCACTACATAAGGACCAGTACCAATAGGACCTTCCTTCGCAATATCACGACCATTTGCCTCAGCAGTTACATCCATAATCAAGAATAATGGATCTCCCAACAAGTTTGGCAAATTATAATAAGGCTTATCGGTCTTAATTGTGAGCTCTTAACCATTAGCCGTCATTTCAGTGTAATTAAAGAATGTTTTTGCCCGTTTACTCTTCGCAAAGGTTCGTTCCAATGACGCCTTTACGGCCTCAGCAGTAAGAGCATTACCGTTAGAGAACTTAACCTTATCGTTGATGGTGAAAGTCCAAGTCAGCTTATCATCACTTTGCTTCCAAGAGGATGCTAACCAGGGTTTAGCATTCATGTGATCATCAAATTTTATTAGAGTTTCCCCTACACCATATCGTACAACGGCCCAGCTAAAATAGTTTTCTGTTGGTTCTAATGTACCCGCAAAGCTAATAGCCCCTACCTTTAATACATCATTAGATGAATCGGATGATTGATTCATGCAGCCTACAGTACCAAGGACCGTAACACCCAGCATCATGCCAATCAGTAACGCCTTATGTAATCCTTTCATTCACACACCTAACCTTTCTCTATATGTATATCATTTCATATGAGCATATTTTAATTATACCCATATGGGTATATTGCTTAGTCAACTATACTATATATTTAGTGTTAACACAATCATTTTTGAGATAATTTTCGATATAATTATATATGTGAGCAAATCTGTATAGATACGTAACATACAAAAATAGCAGTTAGCGCTAAAGCTAACTGCTATTATATATGTACCTACTGTATTTTACCCATATTAGTAGGGCAAATCCTCTGGTTGAATACACTAGGCGATTGCTACAATGAGAGGTCTGATAAGTTGTATTAAAGTCCTATGCTTCTACAGCCGCTTCTTCTAAAGTAAGTGGCTTATGATCTTTGCCAATTTCAAAGATAGAGCTCAATAGAACCTTTGTATAAGGATGTTTTGCATCTGCTAAATGGAATGCATCTAGCTCTTCAACGACAGCACCTTTATGCATAACAACTACCTTATGACACATCGTGCGAATGAACGCAATATCATGAGCGATAAATAGATATGTTAAATTTTTCTTCTTTTGTAAACGCGCTAGTAAATAGGCGATGGAGTCTTGTACAGACACGTCCAGAGCACTTGTTGCCTCATCTAGAACAAGAATTTCTGGTTCAAGTACAATGGCACGAGCAATAGCCACACGTTGACGTTGACCACCAGACATTTCATGAGGATAACGATGCATGAACTCGCGAGGTAAGTCTACCATTTCAAGATAGTCGCCAGCGATTTGTTCTTCTTTTCCTTTTTCAAGAAGCCCAAAATTGTATAACGGCTCAAGGATAATATCCTTTACCTTCATACGCGGATTGAAGGCTGCAGATGGATCTTGGAATACCATTTGAATTTTCTTGCGGTATTCTTTCGTTTGCTCAGAGTTCATATGTTGAATCTCTACACCATCTACATAAATCTCGCCTTCTGTGATGGGCAGCATCTTCATAATCATACGAACCAAAGTCGTTTTACCAGAGCCAGATTCCCCTACAATCCCAAGGGACTCGCCTTTTTCTAAGGTGATATTAATACTCTTACACGCTTCGAGCTCACCACCAGTAGGAAGTGGGAATCGTTTACATACATTTTTTAATTCTACAGCGTAGTTAGTCAATGTAACGACCTCCTTCCAATGTTGGTACAGCATCTTTTAATTGCTTCGTATATTCATTAGATGGATTTTCCAAAATATCTTGCGGTGTGCCAGCATCAACAACACGGCCCTTTTTCATAACAATTATATAGTCGGACATATAGGCCGCTACACCAAGGTTATGCGTAACCATTACGATAGCAGAATTATGCTCTTTAGCAAGTTCTAGCATTTGCATAACAACTTGTGATTGTGTTGTTACATCTAAAGCAGATGTAGGTTCATCACCAATTAATAACGCAGGATCCATTGCTAATGCCATAGCAATACCCACACGTTGGCGTTGACCACCGGATAACTCATGAGGATAACGGCGCAATATATCTGCTCCATTAGGAAGAGAAACAGATTCTAATAACTCAATTGCTCGTCGATCACATTCATCATTGGTAATTTCTATATGAGATTTGAATAATTCTCTAAACTGTTTACCTATGCGAACTATTGGGTCTAAAGCACTACCACTATCTTGGAAAATCATGGCCATATCTTTACCACGTATAGCTCTCCATTCAGACTTAGATAGGGTGCGAAGGTCTTGACCATTAAAGAGCATTGTACCATCTGTGACCTCACCACCTATAGGCAATAAACCCATGAGGGCCCGGATCACGGTAGTTTTACCGGATCCAGATTCCCCTACAATGGTCAATACCTTACCGCGTTCCAAGGTAAAGTTTACATCCATAACAGCAGGCACACCTTGGTACGCGATGTTAAGGTTTTCTACAGTTAGTATGTTTTCTGCCATTATAGCTCCTCACTATTTTGTAATTTTGTTAGTAATCCAGTAGTAATCACTTGGGTACATGACAGCACCTTTCAAGTAAGAACCAGTAACGATATTAGTTTTAGGGTAACCTAAGAACAATGCAGCACCATCATTCATCAATAATTGTTGAATTTGAATTGCATAGTCACGACGTTTTGCAGGATCGAATTCAGTTTCAGCAGCATCTAACAATTGGTCAACTTGTGGATTGGAGTAACCAGAACCGTTTTGAGGGTTGGAACCATCCACATTAGTATGCCAGTAGTTAGCTAAGAACCAGATTGGATCGCCTGTATTAGCAGTTACGATGTTGGAGATAAGCATATCATAGTCGCCATCTTGACCCATTTTATCAATCAAGTTATAGTCAACTGTTTTGATTTTCATGTCGATACCCACTTTTTTAAGGTCTGCTTGAACAGCTTCTGCATAAAGTGGTAATTCTGCACGAGAGTTATATACTACGAAGTCAAATGTTAATGGTTTGCCATCTTTATCAAGGATGCCGTCCCCATCAGTATCTTTCCAACCATCTTCTGCTAATAATTGTTTAGAACGTTCAGGGTTATACGCATTAGGATCTTTCAAATCTTTGAAGCCATAGTCCATGGATGGTGGAATTGGAGCGGAACCAGGAATGAATGTACCTTTTAACAATACATCAGCATAGTTTTTACGGTCTGTTGCGGAAATAACAGCTGCACGTACTTTGTCATCACCAAGAACACCTTTTTGGTTGATACGAGCCAATACTACGCGAAGAGATGCGATTTCATCAACCTTGAACTTATCGTTATTTTGGAATAAGCCCATTTCACCAGCACCGATATTAACAGCCATATCTACGTCGCCAGATTGTAAGCTCATAGCGCGAGTATTAGGGTCATCGATGGAAGGAATTTCTACAGTTTTAAATGGTACTGTACCATCCCAATAGTTTTCGTTAGCAGCCATCTCAGCACGATCTTTTGTGAAAGATTTAACTACGTATGGACCTGTACCAATAGGACCTTCCTTCGCAAAGTTACGGCCATCTTTTTCAGCTTGAACGTCAACGATTAGGAACAACGGATCCGCTAAAAGGCCAGGCATATTAGGATATTCTTTTGTTGTATGAATAACTAATTGTTGACCATTAGCTTCCATAGAGTCATATTCGAAAAATGTTTTTGCACGATTGGATTTTTCAAAAGCCCGTTCGATAGATGCTTTAACTGCTGCAGCATCAACTTTTTTACCATTAGAGAATTTCACCTTATCATTGATTGTGAAAGTCCACGTTTTATGGTCTGGGGATACTTCCCATTTAGATGCAATCCATGGTTGAGGTTTCATGTGTTCGTCAAACTTAGCCAATGTTTCGCCTACACCATAGCGCATAACAACCCATGCGAAGAAGTTTTCTGTAGGTTCTAATGTGGATGCGAAGTTAGTTACACCAACTTTTAAAACATCCTTATTAGCAGCACCATTATTATCAGAGCCGCAACCAGCGATGAAGGAACCCATCACTACAATGCTAAGACCTGCTAAGAGGGCTTTTTTCCAAGATTTTTTCATGTAAAATCTCCTTGTTCCATTACATATAAACATAAAACATACACATCATGACCACTACAATCTACAATAGTCATAATGGAAAAACCTTATTACCGCCTATTTATATAACAACTTTCACAACACAACCTATAAATAAGCATCACACGTAACTAACCTTGGTTCTTAGGATCCACTACGTCCCGTAAGGAATCAGACCAAAGGTTAAAGATAGCAACTACGATAAGGATGGACATACCAGGGAAGGCCATCAGCCATGGACTGGTTTGTAAATATTGACGACCTTCGTTAAGCATAAGGCCCCATTCTGGTGTTGGTGGTTGAGCACCAAATCCAAGGAAGGAAAGACCTGCTACTTCAATCATGATAGCCCCAATATCAAGTGCCCCTGTTGTAACAACAAGAGGAAGGATATTGGGAATGATATGACGTCTTAGAATAGTCGTTGTAGAGGCCCCCATCATGACAGCCGCCGTTACATACTCTTCACCGCGAACTTTCAACGTCATAGACCGTACAAGACGAGCATATTTTGCCCAACCAACTACAGATAGCGCTATAATCGTATTCACGATGCTACCACCAAGGATACCAGCAATAGCAATGGCCAAAACGATACCCGGGAAGGATAACATGATGTCTGCTAAACGCATAAGAACCATTTCAACTTTACCGCCAAAATAGCCTGCTATAGCACCGATGATAGTACCAATGCTCACCATGATAACGACGATGGATACGCCCATGAACAAGGATAATTGAGTACCATAAATGACGCGAGATAATACATCACGACCCAATTTATCCGTACCAAACCAGTGTTGACTGCTTGGCGCTTGCAATGCTTGGCTCATATTTGAGGTGAAAGCATCA
>URPT01000003.1 GCA_900549845.1 uncultured Veillonella sp.
ACGCCGCTATCGTGAGCCTCTGTGTCGAGGATGGTACTCGGATAAGAACATTCACGTGTTACAGTGGGCATAGTGAAAGTCTCATCCCAGGTCACAGCAACGGCTTTCCAATCTAACGAAGGAGCTACCTCTTTAAAGGTACGAGCGAATTCCAAGTCTGTGTGGTAGTCTGGTAAGAACCACTGCGCTCTATCCCATTGCACGAGGAATAGAACCCCTGTATGGTACCCTTCGTTTTGTAATTCTTTAAGATGTAATAAATGCTTGCGCCCTCGTTCTGTAATAGCGTCAGGGAACATAGCGCCCGTTTTAGAGAATAACGTACAAGACTTCACCTCTAGCAAGAACTCATCGCCCTTATCATTGGTGAGGAGCAAGTCAAACCGTGATGATGTACCATGCAGTTTAACCGTATACTCTCGTCGTACAACGCGCCACTCCTCCCAACCAGGGATTAGCTTATTTTCGATCAAATGCTGCGCTACATCATTACTGTAATTCGTGTCGAGCATAATTACGACGCCATCGCGCTCGATACCCACAACGCGGTATTTTGTCTTTGCATCAGGCTTATCATGAGGCACGATGTACATCGTTACACCGGTGAATAAGAGCTCCCACATGCGACCAGGATTTGGTAAATGCGCGAGTACGCTTTCACCATTTAAATCTAAGGTCACCACAAAACGGTTCGGGCGACTAGTATATGTTGCTTTCAAAATTGTATCGTAAAGGACCTTCATTGTATCTCCTATATCAGTAATATTCTATATGTCTATTATACGCTATTTTGTTACAGGATAAGAATCCTATACATCGTACTATGAAAGTCCTTACGTTAATGGGACCTCTAACAAGTGCTATAAGCCCTTAAAAACTTACAAAAAAGAGGTGTTTAAAAACTTACTAAAATATGGCTCAATAATTCACCACAGTTACAGGATCATTGTTACGGTATTTGCGATTACTACGTTGATAATCTCGTTCTACCAAGTTATGTAGGGCTTCTCCTAATAACTTCCAAAAACCATCAGTATCTTCCGTTGGTATACCAAGAACAATGGAGCTTCCTTTGGAATACGTAATACATGTGGAGGTTATATTATCAAGAATTGGCAAATATACGATAATGACACCACACGCTCCTAGCATATCCTTAAGAGGCTCTTTCACACCAGCTAATGGTTCGCTCTTAAGGTCCTCAATTTTAGGTATAAATTTTCTTAGCAACTCCGCATCATAAGGATTAACCTCCACAAAACGCGCCTGTCCTTTCGTGATTTGTACCAATGTATAAATCGCACTCTTTTTAGCTGGCTCCATATCCTTAATATTTTCATATACTAAGGGCATAACCATTTCATTATCTACATTTTTTAAAGAAGCTACCTCAAAAAATTTTTGTAAATTATTAACCTGCTCCGCTGCCTTTTTTGTTTCTGGCACTATACCTAAACGCGCAAGTTTAGCATAACCAAAGGACTTAGCAAAGTTAATTTCTTCATCAATAGAATTCTCATACTCTACTTTTAATATCTTCTCTCTGTAATTGGCTTCTAATCCATTCCAAAAACTTGCTTCTACACCAAACACCCGTTCAAGACGCATTGCCACATCCTGTGTTAGTGGGACTTCACCATTAATGAGCTTACTGATGTGCTTCTCACTCATATCCATTCGTGTAGCTAATTCTTTTTGCGTCATATGCCTATCTTCTAAAACCTCTTTTATTGTCATTCCAGGCGGTATAGCAATAAAAGTTTTACTTTCATATATCTTCATATGTATATCTCCTATACTAATGATAATCTACAATTTCTTGAATCTCTACTACGTGAAACATTCCATCAATATGTATAAAAATAAGTCTATAAGGGTGTACTAAATCCATAGCATATTGAGTTTTGCGATCTCCAACTAACTTATGGCACCGTCCCACACCATTTAAAATCAAAGACTGAATAGATGTAGCAAAACGAAGTTGATCAATTCTTAAATGAATTTTACGTGCCATCTCACGTCCATATTCTCGCCTAGCAGTATTTGCATCTGTACAAACTGTTTCTAACTTATTATTCTTATATCGTATATCCAATATGTCACCGACTCTCTCAAATCATAGTGAATGGTTGATACAATATAAATGGCCATTTATAACAATTTACCTAATAGGTTAATTCTATTATACTCTCTCAAATACAAATGTAAATATACAATTTACCAATTAGGTAAATTATTTTATAATATCTAGTATTATAAATCATATATGCTATTAATAATTAATATTGAAATTTTTCATTTTTGTAGCTTAGGTTACATTATTACATGTTAAAATAGTTTATACTAGGAACATCAGGTCAGTATTTAATACCCGTACTGATCGTTACGCCGGGTTTTGATGAGGCATCGCCTAGTTGATCTCATCACGCTGTTCGTATACGTGCGAAGCTTTCACAAAACCCAACGGCGTATATATTTTACAAACAAAGAATCACATAGATTAACTAAGTAGTTTTAGCCACTATTCTCCGCAGAGAGGGCTCGAGAAAGGATTTAATATGGCACAAATTGCAGCAAATTTACAACGCATTAAAAATGGCCAACGCCGTTATGCAATTACACCTCGCGTTCCTGCAGGTTTTATTCAACCAGAACAATTACAAAAATATATCGACGTAGCGAATGAGTTCGGCGCAGTTCTTAAATTGACTGGCAGCCAACGCATTATGATTACGAATTTGAAAGCAGAAGACGTAGATAAAGCTTGGGAAATGCTCGGCATGGAACCAGCGTACACTGTTTCTAACCGCGTGCGCAGCGTAAAAATCTGCCCAGGTACTACATTCTGTAAACGTGCTAAACAAGATAGCGTACATCTTGGCATGCAAATTGAACGCAAATATTTGTCTCAAGAAATGCCAAGCAAAATGAAAATCGGCGTATCCGGTTGTCTTAATTCTTGTACTGAAAGCCGCATGAAAGATGTTGGCATCATCGGTACTGTAGAGGGTTGGAACGTATACGCTGGCGGTAGCGGCGGCGCGCATCCACGCATCGGCGACCTCATCGCAGAAGTAACAACTGAAAAAGAAGCTCTTGCATTGGTAGATCGTATCATTGCATACTATAAAGAAAACGCACAAATTGAACGTATGGGCGAATTTATTGACCGCATTGGTTTAGAGGCTTTCAAAACGGCTGTATTGGGCGACCTTGAAGGTGCTCCAGCTGAAAGCAAATCCGATGAACCAGCTGTGTTCTTGCCTGGTCATGGTAACGATCCAGAACCAGAAGCACCACGCCTCGAAGCAGGTGCTCCTATCACACCAGACACAATCATTCGCGACATCGTGGATACATATCCAAATGTTGTGCCTGTATTACAAAGCATCGGCATGGGTTGCCTAGGCTGCCCATCTTCTACAGCTGAACCATTGTGGCAAGCTGCAGAAATCCACGGTGTTAATGTATATGATTTAGTTCAAAAATTAGAAACTGCACGAAAAGGAGCTTAATATGTCCGCATTCTTAGGTCACATCCATTACTGGTTATATCGTAAAATTCAATTGCTCGTTGAGCGTGAAAACTTGATTTTAGAAAAAACAACTAAGGTTGTTGATGATTTGGCAGAGGAATTACACTCTATTTCCGTAGATACATACGGCGAGCCAATCAACCCTAGCATTCCACTAGAGAACATCATCGACCATGGCAATATCCATGGCTGGTTGTCCAACCAAATCAACATCGCTTCCGTTCGCGAAGCAGCTTTCATCAAAGATTTGCTCGACACTAACTCCGGCGACGAAGCCGTACATGTAGTAACAGCTATTCTTGATGCATTTGCAGTACAAGGTCAAGCATGTGGTGTTGTGGCGCAAGACAATCTTGAGGAACACACTGCACCTGCTATTTACAATGCATTGCAAAACTTCTACGTAAACGGCATGCCTTGTGACGGTGGTGACCAAGTTGTTTCTGAAAGCCCTGATGAATTCACATGGGTTGGGGATCACAGATTACAAGCAGGCTACTGGCGTACAGCGGGCGTTGACCCTAAGTTCATGGCATTAGCGTACCAAACATGGTTCGAAGCCTTTGTAAAAGCGGTAGATCCAAACTTTGAACTTGTAACGACTGAAGAAAACGGCACACGTTTATATACAATCAAGAAAAAATAAATAATAAATATAGAGTATTTCCTCTGCTTAGGAAATATAAACGAACGAAAACGAACAAAAAGCGAACGTAAAAATTTACGTTCGCTTTTTTCTTATTATTTATATTCTACAATTACTTGATAATATATGTAGTACCACGTCCTGAACCTTGTTTTCTTAAAAAACCTGATTTCACTAATTTATTAACAATCTGTAATACCTTTGTTTTTCCAAATCCAGTATACTCTACTATTTTTCCAGAAGACAAAGCCTTAAATTGTAGAACATCATATATTTTCTTTTCATCAGCTGTTAATTTATCTAAATTTTCTTCAATGACAGGTAAAATGATTTTTATAGAGTTTTCAGAAATATCAAATTGTGGTTTTATAACACTATTTCTATAAGCTTCTTGAATACGTTGTATACCAGTACCATAACGCTCAATAATGTCTAATCGAAAAAATACATTCCCAATAATAGGATTTCTAAGGATAGAAATTTGACCTTCTAAATATTGAGATTTTCCTAATCCTTTTGGTAACCCTCCAGGCGATACAATTTCAATATAATCAGCAAACATAGAAATTTTAGTATGAGCTGGTATATCCCAAGCACGATGAACCAATGCATTAGCAATAGCCTCTCTAAATGCCGTCTCAGGTATACGTTCATATTGATTTCTAGATGATCCTTTTATTTCACTATATTGATAGTAACGTCGATACATGATTAATGCTTCATTATAATAGTTTAATAATGATGTATGTTCAATCGTATTTCTTTCCAAGAAAACACTTATAGATTCACCAAAACGAGCCATATCTACACCAGGAAATGAATTTTTATCTGCTAGTAGCTCACCAGCAATAGTATATCCTTCATTCATCCGATATAATTCTAAGGTAATTAGTAAATCTCGAGTTAATGCAGATATCCCCATAATAGATTTACAAGCATCTTCTAATACAGTAAATTGTAAATCTTGACGTTTAGAAACTAAACTATCAAATGAAAGATTCTCTCCCTCCATAACTAATCGCTTCAATTCAATTGTATCTACTGGTATTGAAGCACTATCACCACGTCTATATGATTTTCCATTATAAAAGTAAGGTGTATCCTTACCTTTCTCTACTGTCAAAGTTATAACATTAGTAGTTTCATCAATATCCAAATTAAATTTTGGAATCGGTGTAATACTATCATTAATTTTATTTTCAATAGATAAACATGCTTCTTTAGGATTATCTATCCCAACAACTTCCCCATTATCTTTTATTCCAAACTGGATTATTCCTGTTCCATAATTTGCATAAGCACTTACAGTTTTTAAAAATGTATTAGTAACTGATTCTTTAAATTCTAAGGATTTAGTTTCACGCATATTATCACCCACCTTTTTATATACTATATCATAAAAAGGGCGTAAAAACGAACGAAAATATTTGCGTTCGTTTTTACGCCCTTTTTAAATCTATATTTAATATATATTTTTTCAAAACTGTAGCTATAAGCACAGCATTGATAAATAATATCATTTATAATGTAACCATAAGATAAATACATCCTATTATGTATTAACACATCGTATTACGTATGAACGTAAGCTTTCAATATAAAAGCTAGAATTAGGAGGTCTATTATGGCAGGCACAGTTAATCAAGAATTAGGTTTATTATTCCAAGGTCCTAACTATGTAATCGTTAAAAAAGGCGGCAAAGCTGGTGAAAAGGTTGAAAAACACAACCATCCAGAAGCTAACGTAATCTTTACAGTAGTTAAAGGTAAAGTACAAGTATTCCTTAACGAAACTGAAGAACACGTACTTGTTCCAGGCCAAGTATTAGAATTCAACGGCGACAACTACATCCAAGCTACACTTGTTGAAGACAGCGAATTCGTTGTAAACCTTATTCATAAACCAGAATAAAAACTAGTTTAGTACATAAACCCTATAAGAAAAGGCGGTTAATCGTAATTGATTAACCGCCTTTTTTAGTAAGCTGCCCGTTTTATATAGTTACTATTTTATGGAGCATATAATTTTGTGGAGCTTACATTTTGTAGAGATTAAAAGGAATTATAGATTGTAAAGTCACTTATATCAAAGCGTTTTGTATGGCCTGGGGCAGGTACGCAATCAGGATGAGGATAACCGATCGGGAATATCGCTACAGGTATGATGTTATCAGGCAAAGCATAGGCTGTTCGTACTTTAGCTGGATCAAAATGAGCGATCCAGGTTGTACCTAGCCCCATATCTGCTACTTGGAACATAATATGGAAACCTACAATACTGGCATCTACAACGCCTAAATCCGCATCATCGTATTCCCGTTTCCAGCTCACTTGATTATCGTAACAAACAATAATCGCTAACGGTGCATTAAAATGGCCATTTGTGCAGTCTTTTAGTTTATTAAGACTATCTGCTGTATTTAATACAAGTAGTCGTTGTGGCTGATAATTATGAGCTGTAGGAGCCAATCTTGCTGTCTCTAATATGATATCTACCTTCTCCTGCTCTACAGGTTTCGTATCAAATTTTCGCACTGAATACCGCTCTGTGGCTAATGCTTTAAAATCCTTCATTAGATCTCACTCCTTAGTTGAAATAAGCTAATTTATTTTAAAGAAAACTCCTATATAATACTTATAATATATTAATTCGCTATTATAGCTCTCCTTTTACCACTTGAACCACTTCATTAAAATCCTCTGAAAGAGCATCAAATTCTTGGTCAGAATATAGGAAATAACCTTCTAAACCTCTGTGAATAATTGCATTCACTGTTGGGTGAAACTCCTCATCTGTGGCATCAATGACGAATTGCGTCATTTGATAAGCTACTTCCTCTGAATACGTGAGTTTATCTATACCGATGCGGACCATCAAGGCTTGGACATCCTCTGGTGTAAGGGACTCCTTTTGAGCCGTCCCATTTAACATTCCAAAAATATATGCTGCCGCTAACTCTCTATCAAGCTCATCCTCTAAATCAATCGTAACCAAGCTAAGGAATGTATCGACCATTTCCATAACTTCATTCACAATACTATCTTTCATAATAAATCCTTTCTAGAATGGCTTACACATTATCACAAGCAATAGCTATTGGATATAAAACTGACAAGTCTCTCTCCTTAGTTTACGTGACAATATAAATGTAAGCTACTATATGTTATCTCTATACAGACTACTTCTGTTAATATATTTCTCTATCTTGCTATAAAAGTCCTTTAAATCAAAAAGCCCCTCATCTGAAATCAGACAAGGGGCCATTGTTATATATTATTTTTTAAGACGGCTAATTACTTCGTTAGTAATGTTTTCGATTTTGCTGTTAGCGTCAGCCGCACGGATTGTGTATGGATCATCCAATACTACATCCATTTTTTTCTCAACGCGAATGGATTCAACAGCATTGTGAATTGCTTGCATCATAGGTTGTGCAATTTTGTTGATTTCTTCGTTTTCTTTTTGAAGCAATGGAGCTACGGATTTGTTGAATTCAGCTTCTGCTTGAGTTTGATCTTGAATTTTTTCAATTTCTTGTACTTTTTTCTCAATTTGTGGACGGTATTGAGCGTCTACTTGTTGCATTTTCATATCTAATGCACCATAGCCAGGGTAGCTATTTACTACTTGGCTCATATTTACTAAGCCAATGTTAGCAGCACTTGCTACTGCAGCAGTAGCAGACATAGCACCAACGATAGCTAAGGTAGTTAATTTTTTAGATAATTTCATCTGAAATCCTCCTCGAAATAAAAGTGTCACTATACAATCCAATAGTGTACTATTTTTACTATAACAAATCTCGCTAACTTTCACAAGACTATGTTACATAGCATAATAAAGCCCTATGAACTGCTTATGAAAGTCTATAGAAGTTAAAATAATACCCACAGGCATGCCCTGAAGCTATAATCGCAGTCGTTACGGACATATTCAGAGCACACATGTGGGTATTACGGCTTTCACCTAGTATTTATAATTCGTTACCGAATTATTGTTCATCGTTCAAATAAATGTATTTATCGGATTTCAATTTGGACACGAGATCAGGCACCAAACCGATAAGACGATCGAAGCTGCTGCTGTAAGGGTTGCCTTTAATGTTGAACAACTCGATGCGTTCGCCTTTAATAACGAGGATAGCGCTTGGTTCCATTTTGGCACCGCCGCCACCGCCACCACATTCGTGATTTTTGTTAGCAGTGTTGTGGTTTGTACCAGTACCAAAACCAAATGTTACGTCTACGAATGGAACAAGTGTAGTATCGCCGATTTGCACAGCTTCGCCTACTACAGTTTCCACCTTAATCATATTTTTGAATTTCTCGAATAGGACTTCCAAATTCTCTTTTACATTACTGTTCTCCATCACAGTACCTCCGCTTTTTGTGAAAGTATCATTGCTATATTAGCTCATGTACTTAGTTGACTTAATATATCCTTACGCTGTTTGACCTTGTTCGGCTTTCAGCTTTTCTAACTGCTTAGCTTCCTTCCGTTTAACCCAGAAGACGCGAGCACCTTCACCCAATAGGGAACGCATTGGTTTAGATAGTAAAAATCTTGTGCCATGCCAAGCCATAACAGCTAAAATGATGCGACCTTTAATGTAACCGCTACCTTCACCTGCCCAATTTACATAATCGAGCTCGATGTTCTCAGCTTGTTCTGGCCAAATGCTGTATAGCATAGATGCAATAATCCCCATGCGATATGGGTCACCGATACCAAATCGACCTTCTATAGCCACATCGCGTGGTTTAGAGTGGTCATAGCATCGTTTCGAAACAAGGAATAGCTGGTGCCATAATTCTGTATTTGTTACATGTTTCATGAACCAGAATGTAGGAATTTTAGATTTAAATGATGCCACTGGATCGTTTGGATCTGGCTTTTCAAAACGTTGTTTCACCGTCGTTTTGAGATCATTCACCTTCGTAAATACCTTTTCCTTAATGGAACCGTCACTGTTGAAAGTAACGCGACTTACTGTTTCATCATCGCTTTGAATATGAGATGTTGGATCTTGCTGAATGGAGTCATACCGATCAGCACGAGCTTGTGCATCCATATCCTTAGAAGCTTGTTCAGGACGTTCAATGCGTTCATTTGGATTTTGAGATTTACCAGCCCCTGGTGATTCTTCATCATCAAAGGTAGCGTCAGAACGTTGAGAGCTCTTCAAATCTTCAAAGCTAGTACCACTAGAGCTTGCAGAAGGACCTTGTCCGCCCCCTTGCATCGCCTTAGCAAAGGCCTCTGCTTGTGACATATCATCGTCTTCGTCCACAACTTTTTGGTATTCTTCGTCAACGCGATTTTCAAGCCATTCTTCATAGTCTTTCACAGGACCAATCTTGAGCATGCCCAAAATATATAATTCCTTAAAAAATGGTTTGTCCTGCAAATACGCTAAATGCAGTGAAAATACACGCCACAGCCATTTGACGCGCACCTCGCCACGATATGGCGAGCGTCCGTCGATTTCGATGCTATATGTGATTGGTGTCAGTAGGATAATCAAGATGAGTGCTGCAATGATGGCCACAATAACGAGGGCCACAATAGCCACTGTACTCAACCACATCACCTCCTTAGGTGTACCTATGATTAGTTTTCAATACCTTTTCGAGCCATTACGCCTTGAAGGTAGTAATGTTTAACCTCTTTCATTTCCGTTACAAGGTCTGCCTCGTCGATTAATTCTTGAGGAGCCCCACGGCCCGTAAATACGAGTTCCGTTTCTGGATGACGAGCATCGAGCAAAGCCTTTGTTTTATCCCATGTAATGAGTTCAAAGAAGAGTGCCATGTTGTATTCATCAAGAACGACGAGATCGTACTCTCCACTGCTAATAGCAGCTAATGCACGTTCGTATCCTTTTTCGATGAGCGCTACATAATCCTTTGGCGGATTACCGGATTCAAAGACAACGACTTCATCACCCCATTTAGCGAGTTCATCCTTGCTCTTCATCCCTTCTTTGATGATAAAGAATGGCTTACCCACGGTTTCTAAGGTTAAATTCTGTAAGGTAGGTAAAATAGTATGTTCACTATATACTTTAGATTTCATAAATTGCAAAAAGAGGACTTTCTTGCCAGCACCGATGGCACGGATAGCTAGACCGATAGCAGCGGTCGTTTTGCCCTTGCCTTCGCCGGTATAAACTTGTACATAGGCCTTCATAGATATACCTCCGTTCATATACTTTTATTTTACAATATATATATACAAAAGAAAAGAAAAAGAACTTGCTATTAGTGCATTTGCACGCATAACAAGTTCTTTTTCCTATGAATTATGTTTTATGTTACATATATTCTGTTTTAGATTACGTTTCTAGTTGCTAATTGGCAAGAAGATCATAGGGTCTGTAGGAGATCCATTGAGGCGTACCTCATAGTGAACGTGGGCGCCTGTACTTTTACCAGTACTACCCATCAAGGCAATTGTTTGACCTTGTTTTACGCTCATACCAACCGTTACCAATACAGCACTATTATGACCATACCGTGTTACGAAGCCATTACCATGGTCGATTTCAACAAGATTACCGTAACCGCCCTCTGTATAACCGGCAAAGGTTACAACGCCAGCAGCAGTAGCCACGATTGGTGTACCATAGTCATCCGCAATATCTACCCCTTCATGGAACGCACCGATAGCGCCCGTTACAGGGTCCACACGGCTACCAAATGGAGAGGTAATAACGCCCTTGCTTGGCCAGATACTTGGTGTAGTGTTATTCGTAACACCACCAGAACCAGCGGAGAAGTTGATGGATTGCATAGCCATAAGGTCTTGCGCGCCACCATCGCGAAGGATATTACGCATAGTATAGAAGCTAACTAGCAATTTTTGTGCGTCCTTGTCCATTTTGGACAAACGCGCTGATAATTGTGCCGCTGTCAGCGTCTTTACTTCGCTTTCATCAGCGGCTGGCTGCTTTGGGTCGCTACCGTCCCCGCCACCTTGAGATGGTGTGCCAGATTCAGCGCCCTTCAGCATTTGCTTGTTTTCCTCGCTAATTTGATTTAAGTTTTGGATTTTCTTATCTAGAACATCTGTCTTTTGTTGTAATAATTTCAGCTGTTCCGATTGCAATTGTGTCTGTTGACGTAATTGTACTACCTCAGCTTGGCGCACGATGCCCCAAATGCCGAGAACCAACGCCGCGATGATTAAGATAGAGCCTACAATGGCTGCTATTTTCGCCTGCTTGGTTGTTAATGTCAATATGCAGTTGTCACCATTTCTTTCAACTTTGTTTGAAATAAATGCCGGTACTTTCAATACAAACCTTCCTTATTTAGAAACGATGGCGCTCGTTAACGCTTCCTCATTGGTGCGTTCGCCCAACGCTTCGTTCAAACTCTCTAATTCTTCTTGTGAAAGACTTACGAGACTTTTACCTTTCACAATGGGTTTACTAAAAATACGGGATTCATTACGACCGTAAATACTGGAGATACAGATGCCGTTATTGTTGCCGTCAAGCAATGTAAGCGCAAAGGACAAATCATTACCGATATTTTCAAAGGCGTTATATTTAATAAAGCCAATTTTTTGTATCGTATTGCTTTGAATATTGCGGATCGCCGCTTGCTCGGTCATCATAGTCTCAAGACCCTTTGCAGCATCGCGAATTTCGCTAACCTCTACAGATAATTTACGTTCTAGGCTCGCACCATTGTCCCCTTGCATAAAGAAATCGTATTTCTTTTTAAGGCTCCCTAAGCGAATGTGCAAGATAACACAATACACTAACAACGCTATAACAAGAACGATGGTTGCCATGCCAATCCACGGTTGAATCGATTCGAACATGTATATTCCTTCCTATACAATCATTCAAACTCCAACACTTAATTATACCATTCCTATTGTGAAAGTTAAATGACTGCATACAATTTAATTTAATATATTTAATGTATCTAATATAGATAAGCGATATCTATATAACAATTCATATAACAAGCATGTAAGGTTATATCTACATATATATGTTAGATACAAATTACAATACTTTATTAGCTCTCTAATTCGTCAACAAATGGGCTTATCGCTCGTTCTAGTATACCATGTAGAGCGGCTATGAGTACACCGTAATTTACGATTGGTGTGCCTTGTACAACGGCACATTCAATGCGTCGTAATACCTCGCGGCGTGTAAGCATACAGGCACCACAATGGATGATTAAATCATACTGAGATACGTCTTTTGGGAAGGCTCCCCCACTCGTGAATTCTAGCTGTAAATCTGTATGACCTTGCTTCTTAAGAAGATTAGGAATTTTTACGGTTCCAATATCATCGCATTGACGGCGATGTGTACAGCCTTCGCTGATGAGCACCTTAGAGCCTGCTTTCAAATTCTTAATCGCCTCTACACCAGCTACTAAGTCCTGTAATTTTCCTTTAAAGCGGGCCATCAAAATGGAGAATGATGTTAATGGAATGGTATCTGGTGTTAACTCATCAACTCGATCAAAGGCCTGAGAGTCACAGATAACCATCTTAGGAGGATTCTTAAGAGAGTTGATCATAGCGGGTAACTCTTCTGTTTGGCACACTAACGCTAAGCCTTTGTAATCAAGAATTTCTCGAATCGTTTGTACCTGTGGCAAGATAAGACGGCCCTTTGGCGCTGCGCTATCAATAGGGCATACGAGGATGATTGTATCCCCCTCTTCTACTAAACCCTGTAATAGAGTTTGATCACCTTCTACATCAAGTGGTGTTAATCCACCCAAAAGATCGAGTAATTCTAAACGTTTAACCTTAGATGTAAAATCAGCAGAACCAATGACAGTAGCTAAATCAGATAATCCCTTATGACTTTCAACATAAATAGATGCATCTGTTTTATTCTCTATATTGTTTTCTTTATCATTTTCTTTGTCAATTTCTGCATTGATTTCATTTATAAACAAAGCAATAGGCACATTATTTTGTTTTAAAAGCCCTAACCAGTGCATATCATCAGCAGTTGGTTCTTCATCAGTACGAAGTACATAAACAGCGAGGTTAATCTTCTTCACAACCTCTTCTGTTTTCTCCATACGCAATGTACCTAATTCAGTTGTATCGTCTATACCGGCTGTATCGGTAATCACTACAGGTCCTAGTGGTAAAATCTCCATGGATTTGCTCACAGGATCTGTCGTTGTCCCAGCCACCTCAGATACGAGGGATACAGGCTGATCTGTTAACATATTGATCAATGTAGACTTACCAGCATTACAACGACCAAAAAAGCCAATATGCACGCGGTTTGCTTTAGGTGTTTGTTCCATAGTCTATCCTTGTTACTTAACATAACAGTAAAAGCGCAGCCCGTAGACTACGCTTTCACCGTGGATTGTAAATTGTATTTACATTATACAGAATTGTTATCGATTTGTCATTACTAAATTTACATAATTCGATATCAAATTTAATATACCAATTATGATATTTAATTAAAAATCCACTATATATAGTAATTACGTAAAAATAAAGAGTATATAGTTATGTATTGAAATTGCTATTGCTATTGCTATTGCTATTGCTATTGCTATTGCTATTGCTATTGCTAAGCAATTATACTCTAAATTCTACAGTTTCCGTATCATCTGTATGCTCTTGACCATCCATATAAGCAATGAGTCGTTCTAATTCTGTTTCAGAGGAGAAGGCAATTTCAATCTTACCTTGAACCTTTTTACCAGCACGGAACTTAATGTTTACAGGAGATCCTAAGCTTAATTTTAGACGGTCCATAAGGGCACGTACCTCTGCAGTACTTTGTGGCTTAGCAGCTTTTGTTTTAGGAGTTTTATTTTGCATAGACTTCACAAGAGCCTCTGCTTGACGTGCACTTAATTCGCCCTCTTTAATGCGTTCAGCAGCTTCAATTTGTTGTGCCGCACTACGCAACGCCAATAATGGACGTGCTTGACCTACTGTTAAGTCACCTTCAATAAGATCTTTTTGTACGGAATCACATAACTTTAACAAACGAACCATATTTGCAATATAAGAACGACTACGACCTAAACGAGCAGAAATCATTTCTTGCGTTTGTTTATAAGTATCCATTAAACCTTGGTATGCCAAAGCTTCTTCAATAGGATCTAAGCCTTCACGTTGTAGATTTTCAACGAGGGCTACCTCTGTCATTTCTTCTGTATTATATTTCTTTACAATAACTGGTACAGTTTCTAAACCTGCAATAATAGCGGCACGGTAACGACGTTCACCAGCTACGATTTGGTATTTATTCTTTTGTTTACGTACTACAATCGGTTGGAAAATACCAAGATTTTTAATAGACTCAGCTAATGTGGCTAAACTATCTTCATCAAAGCTTTTACGAGGTTGATCTGCATTCGGAACTAATTCAGAAATTGGTAGTTCGTGAATCTCCTTTTCAGGTAATACAGACTCTACATTATCTACCTTCATTAAGTTTCCAAGACCCTTCCCCAAGCCAGATGATTTACTTTTCTTACTTTTAACTTCTCTAGGCATAACTAACCTCTCTCACCTTACATATAGTGACTATATCAATCTATAACACTCAATTATTTAACTATTTATTTAGCCTTTGAAGCTTTAATTACTTCTTTAGCTAATTTAGTATATACGTCAGCCCCCTTAGATTTTGGATCATATACGATAATCGGTTCACCATAGCTTGGAGCTTCACTAAGACGTACATTACGAGGAATAATAGTCTTATATACTTTATTGCCAAAGAATTTTTTCACTTCATCAGCAACTTGAATAGATAAATTTGTACGACCATCAAACATAGTTAACAAGACACCTTCGATTTCAAGGTCTTTATTAGATGTTTGTTGCACAATTGTTATGGTTTTTACAAGTTGACTAACCCCTTCTAATGCGTAAAATTCACTTTGAATCGGAATTAAAACGCTATCTGCTGCTGTAAAAGCATTTAATGTTAGCAAACCAAGGGATGGCGGGCAGTCAATAATAATAAAATCGTATTCATCACGTACTGGTGCCAATGCTTTTTTCAACATTGTTTCACGTGAAACAACGGAAACGAGTTCCACTTCTGCACCAGCTAATTGAATCGTTGCAGGCGCTACAAATAGCTTTTTAAGCATTGTAGGCTGAACAATATCAGTAATAGGTTCACCATCGATTAGAACATCGTGTACACAGAGTTCTAAATCATCTTTTTCAATGCCTAAACCAGAGCTAGCATTACCTTGTGGATCTAAATCAACAAGCAATACTTTCTTACCAGCATCAGCCAAACAAGCGCTCAAATTCACAGATGTTGTTGTTTTACCAACGCCGCCTTTTTGATTAGTAATAGCTATAACTTTGCCCACTTAATTCACCTCACATGTTCGTTCAAAATATTTCTTTTTAATTATAACATAAAACAACGATAATTACGGTAATTACTAATCAAATTCTAGAAAAATATCTATAATTTCATCTATCATACACATTATTTCAAAAATTATATAGTTTATATCAGCAAATATATAGACCCAATGTGCTATATTTCCTTTAAATTATATAATTATATACCTTGATTGTTTCACGTGAAACAATTTACTTTTAATTTTTCAAAATATATTTGAGTAAAAACTTATCTATAAATGTTTCACGTGAAACATTTATAGATAATCAAAATTTTATAGTTACTCAAAACGTAAATTTATAGTTGTTCAATACATATTTTTAACATAAATTTTTTATAGTAAAAAAATAGAGTTGGTATATGAATATATACCAATTTATAATTTTTACACATATTTTTTCACACAGTTTTATTTTGAAATAACTAAGCTAAAAAAATTACAACCCAACTAATCTAAAATATATAACTAACCTAAAAATTCAATCCGCTAATTGAAATAGTTAAGCTAATAAAAATAATTCAATTGTTTCACGTGAAACAATTAGAAATAAAACAGTAAGATCATGAAGCAAATATAATAGATATAATAGATATAATAGATATAATACTTAAAACAATTATATTTATAACTTTTAGGATTAAAATATATTTTGATATAGCTTTAAGTTATACCAATTTACTACTAAATTATATGAGAATACAGGCCCTATATGCTTTGACAGGCATTGGTGATATCTATATACTATTAAATAGATAGTAATTATATTTATAGGCATGAAAAAGATCATTATAAAGATTGATTTAATCTATAAACAATATACTAATATTAAGTACACGCTCTACGGATACGCAGAGCTTTTTATTTTGAAAAGGAGGCGTTTCCATGCCCATTTATAACGGAATGCTTCCTGCCATCGATAAAGCAGAAGTAAAACGATACGCAGGACTTCGTCATGCAGAGGATTTTCCTCAAAATTATGTAGACGAAGCATGTAAAGAAATCCAGTTATTAGCTACACCTAAAGGTGTATATCAAGAATATGATTATGATGCTGAAACAAAGACAATTTTGAGCAATCCACCGCTTAAAATCGAAGGTTCCATCATTGAAAAACATCTAGAAAAGTCTACAAAGGTCTATGTATTAGGCGTAACAGTAGGTGAAGATGTAGAAATTCGCAGTGAACAGTTATTTAAACAAGGTAATTACACTGTAGGTTTGTTACTTGATGCAGCGGCTACAACAGCAGTAGAACAAGTAGCAGATCAAGTAAACGAAGTTATCAATACAATTGCTAAAAAGCAAGGCTATAAACCAACATGGCGCTTTAGCCCTGGCTATGGTAACTGGCCATTAGAAATTCAACCACAACTAGCTAAAATCATCAAAACAGAGATGATTGGCTTACAAGTAACAGAGAATTATTTATTGTTCCCACGTAAGTCTGTAACAGCTATCATTGGTTTGATGCCAGCTAACGAAGACATCAAAACAAAACGTGGTTGCACATCTTGTTCTCAAAAGGATTGTGCATCTCGTAAACTACCAGAAAAGGCGACTGCAACGTCTAATAACGAAGGCGAAGAGGGCTGTAACAAAACAACAGCCGAAGCCTCTGGTATCGCTATGAAAGGCCAACCAACAGAATAATGTTTCACGTGAAACATTATAAAATTTAGGATGATAAAGGAAGATGTTTATGTATATATTTGACGGTGCTATGGGCACAATGCTTCAAGCTGCAGGCTTAGAAGAGGGCTATTGTCCAGAATTATTTAACGTAGAAAAACCAGAAGTAGTAAAGAATATTCACGCTCAATACTTACAACACGGCAGTGATGTTATCACAACAAATACATTCGGTGCTTGTGGTCTTAAATTAGAAGATTACGACTTACAAGATTGTGTAAGAGAAATTAATATTGCCGCTGTTAAAGTAGCAAAAGATGCTATTGCAGAGTTTAAACCATCTGCTCGTGTAGCTGGTTCTATGGGTCCTACAGGTCGTTTCTTACAACCATTGGGCAACATGAGCTTTGACTCTATTTATGACACATACCGCGAACAAGCTGAAGCATTGATTGAGGGTGGCGTAGATTTCATTATCATTGAAACTATCATCGACGTACAAGAAATGCGTGCCGCTTTATTAGCATCTCTTGATGCACGTGAAGCAGCAGGAAAGACAAAAGAAGATGTACAAATCATCTGTCAATTTTCTTTCAGTGAAGACGGCCGTACAATTACTGGTACACCACCAGCAGTTGCAACTACTATCGTAGAGGCTATGGGTGCTGATATTATCGGTATTAACTGTTCCCTTGGACCTGAACAAATCACACCTCTTATCGAGGAAATTGCAAGCGTAACAAACTTGCCAATTATCTGCCAACCAAATGCAGGTATGCCTCAATTAATTAACAAACAAACTGTATTCCCACTTACAGCAGAAGAAATGGGTCCATTGATGCTTCCAATCGTAGATGCAGGTGCCAGCTATGTAGGCGGTTGCTGTGGTACGACACCAGCTCATATTCAAGCAATTTCTGACGCTGTGAAAGCACATACACCTAAAAAACGTGTTCACGTACAACCTAAAACAATCATTACGAGCCGTACTAAATTGTTAGAATTAGGTCACAATACAAAACCTCTTATCATTGGCGAACGTATCAACCCTACAGGCCGTAAAGTTCTTGCTCAAGAGTTACGCGATGGCTCTTTCATCCGCGTAAAACGCGATGCTTTGGACCAAGTAGAAGCAGGTGCAGACATCCTCGACGTAAACATGGGCGTAGCTGGTATGGACCAAACTCCATTAATGGAACGTGCTATCTTCGAATTATCCATGCTCGTTGAAACTCCATTGTCCATCGACACATTGGATCCAGCAGCTATGGAAGTAGCTCTTAAAAACTACCCAGGTCGCGCTCTTATCAACTCCGTAAATGGGGAAGAGGAGTCCATCACTCACGTTATGCCTTTGGCTAAACGCTATGGTGCAGCTTTACTTTGCTTGCCAATCTGCAGTGGTGATTTGCCTGAAAAAGCAGAGGACCGTGTTGCTTTAGCTGAAAGCATCGTAAATCGCGCTTATGGTTATGGTCTTCAACCACATGACTTATTACTTGATCCATTGGTATTAACACTTGCCAGCGGTGAAGATAGTGCACGTCAAACATTGCGTACATTACAGTTATACAAAGAGAAATTTGGCTTCCCAACAGTAATGGGCTTGTCCAATATTTCCTTCGGTATGCCTCAACGTCCTTACTTGAACGGCCAATTCTTAACAATGGCTCTTGCTTGTGGCTTAACAACACCAATTATGAATCCATTAAACTATCCAGCTAAAAAAGCGTTCGTATCTAGTACAACACTATTAGGCTGGGACCCAGGTTCTGCAGAATTCATCAAAGAATATGGCTATGAAGATGAAACAAGTGCTCCTGGCAATGCAGCTCCTAAAGGTCCTGAAAAGAAATCCTTCGACAGCAATGATCCACTCGCTAATATCCGTGCTTGCGTAGAACAAGGCGAGAAAGAGGCTATTATCGATCTTGTTAAAAAAGCTTTAGCCGATGGCATTGATCCACTAGATCTTACTAAAAAAGGTCTTTCTGAAGCGATGAACGTAGTAGGGGACAAGTTCGGTTCTGGTAAATTATTCTTGCCACAAGTAATGCTTGCTGCTGAAACAATGCAGGCTGCTTTCAACACCATTAAAGAAATCATTCCTGCTAGTGAAAGCCTAGATAAAGGTACAGTCGTAGTAGCAACAGTTAAAGGCGATATCCATGATTTAGGTAAAAATATCGTAGCGGCCTTGCTTGAAAACAATGGTTACAAAATCGTTGACCTCGGTAAAGACGTTGATCCAGAGATCATCGTTCAAGCTATTAAGGACAACAAAGCCGCTCTCGTTGGCATCTGTTCCTTGATGACCACAACAATGCCTCAAATCGACAATACTGTTGCAGCTATCCGCGCAGCAGGCCTTAACACTAAGGTCATGGTTGGTGGCGCTGTAGTATCTCAAGAATACGCAGACCAAGCGGGCGCAGACATCTACGCTAAAGACGGTATCGCTGCTGTTAACCACGCAAACGATTACTTTGAAACATTAGAAAAATAATTTCTAATTTACATGACACAAAACAAGGTGAAAGCTCATCTTAAAAACTTATTTTGATGGTAAAAACCACGTAAAAGATTAAACATGATTAGCTTTCACCATATGTATAGATCAAGAGGTACATGATGACATTAAGAGAGAAACATCAACAAGGGAAATTCACCATCACTGTTGAATTAGACCCACCAAAGAGCAGTTCTGCTCAAAAAGTATTCGACCAAGCAGCTCGTTTAAAGGGTAAGGTTGACGCTATCAACATCGCTGACAGCCCTATGTCAAAAATGCGTATGAGCCCAATTTCCTTGTCTTATTTGTTACAACACAATAAAGATATCGAAACTATCTTTCACCTTACATGTCGCGACCGTAACATCATCGGCTTGCAATCCGAATTACTTGGCGCTGCAGCACTTGGCGTAAATAATATCTTAACCCTTACTGGTGACAAACCAGATAATGGGGACCATCCATTTGCACAATCCGTATTCGAAGTAGACTGCATGGGCTTACTTAACATCGCTAAAACTTTGAATTCTGGCAAAGACTTGGCAGGTAATGACTTAGACGAGCCTACAAACTTCTACATCGGTGCTACTGGTAACCCTGGTGCTCCAGATTTAGAAATTGAACGTCAAAAATTGGCTGCTAAAATTAAAAATGGTGCGCATTTCGTACAAACACAACCAATTTACGATTTAGAACAAGCAAAACGCTACATCGATAAGATGTCTGAATTCGATGTACCTATTATGCTTGGTTTAATCCCACTTAAAAGCTTTAAAATGGCCACATATCTACATGAAAAAGTGCCTGGGATCAACCTTACACAAGAAATCCTAGACCGCGTAGAAAAGGGCGGTAAAGAAGCGGGTACAGAAATCGCTATCGAAACATTGGAACAAATCAAAAAAATCGCTGCAGGCGTACATATTATGCCTTTAAACGATATCGATACAACATTACATATTATTGATCACGTATAAGATATCGCTTAATAGGCAAGGGGAAAGAGAAAGAGGATGCAAATCTAAGATTTGCATCCTCTTTTGTATAGGCATCAATTGTTTTCTATTATCCGCTATAACGAGATAGCACTAATAAGTTATACTAACGGTTTGTCTTTAATTTCCTTTGGTTTACGTGGGTATTGTTTAGGTGTTTTACCGGTTTTCTTAATATACAGGATTGCTCGTTTATCATCCAAGGTTGGCAGAGTAACGGTACGTACTTCTTCAATATTAGCTTTTAATGTGCTGAGCGCTTTATTGGATTCTCCCACTTCTTCTTCGTAAATAGCACCTTTTAAAGCAATAACGTAGCCACCTTCTTTTACGTATGGAACAGTCCATTCTAAAAGAATAGGTAATCTTGCTACTGCACGACTCGTAGCAATATCAAATCTTTCACGATAATCTTGATGACTAAGATCCTCTGCACGACCATGTAAGGTAGTACAGTTCGTCAATTTAAGCTCATCTATAACGGATTCAAGGAATGTAAGACGTTTTTTCAAAGAGTCAAACAACGTAACCTTGAGACTACGATCATAGATAGCCAATGGAATGCCAGGGAAACCAGCACCAGTACCTACATCGATAATAGACATGCCAGATTTAATAATATTTGGATCGTAGCAGGAAATGGAGTCGATCATGTGCTTCACTACAACCTCTTTCATATCCGTAATACCGGTGAGATTGAGATATTTATTTGTTTCAATCATGCGCGCATAGTACACGTAAAAGTCCTTCGCCTGCTCTTCCGTACAAGGCAAACCAAATTTGGTCATTTGCTCCACCATGTATGAAACAAATTCAAACTCAGGTGCTATAGGCACATCGTATTTCTCTTTCATAAGTACTCCTAATAAATTATCAGATGTTTATATGATAGTGAAAGTAAACGACACATAGTTAGAAAATCTCATGTCATATGATACATCATATAAACAAATCCAGGTAATCAACAATATATAAGATAGTAGAATAGTATTTCTTATTTCAAACCCTATAAAACTCAAAAATTTGTGTTATACGGCGTTTTTAATATATTTTATATAAGTTTATATAAGAAAACTAATAATATGACCATATAAGCGAAATATTTAAGTCATTTTTCTTTATATTATAGCATATTCTCAATTTATTCTCATTTACAAACAAAAATATAGAACCTGCGTAACACAAAATAGGGTAGGCGAGAAACATTATACCTATATTATCATTTAAAATAATTAATTGAGAAATCGGTCCATCTTTTCATCAACTAAATTTCACAGTTTATTTCTAATTTATCACCATGAATATCTCTTCATATATAGATTAATTTGTCTATTCTGAATGTACACTTAATGTATTTCTCTAGTGTACATATTTTAGTCGTAGAACAATATGTATTTTATAAATATTCGTATCAATATACAAATCCTTACTAATATCACTCTCTTTTATATAGATAAAAAACTTGCTAATTATTCTATTTATAGATACACTACCATTAATAGGGAGGTGATACCCATGAAACAGAAATGTATGTGGCTATTATTTAAAATGGGCTTATCATTATTTACTCCAGACTATATGATCAAAGGTCGAGAAATCGATGAACATCAAGAAAGAGAAGCCTTATAACACAAAAAGCTAGCTAATCACACATTAGCTAGCTTTTTTATATGCAATCTTATATTTTATTTGCTTCGATTGTATTGTTCTAATTGGATTAACAGCACAGATACGTCCGCAGGGGATACGCCAGAGATACGGCTTGCTTGGCCGATGGAGTGAGGGCGGATTTTATTGAGCTTTTGTTGAGCTTCAAGAGAAATGCCCTTAATTTGTGTATAGTCCCATTCTTTTGGAAGAATTTTTTCTTCTAGTTTACGAACCTTATCGACTTGGTCCATTTGTTTTTTGATATAACCTTCATACGTAATGGAGATATCAACAGCTTCTTCTACGTCAGGAGTATAGCGTTTTAAACCAAATGCATCGGCTACAATAGCGTAGGAAAGTTCGTTACGTTTTACTAAATCATAAGCATGAATACCTGTTCTAATAGGTGCTGTACCTAAACTTTCAAGCAAAGCTTGAGTTTCCTTAGATGGATTTACAGGTGTATTTCGTAACATATCCATTGCTTCTTCGATAGCAGCTTTCTTAGCTGTAAATTTAGCCCAACGATCGTCTTTTACAAGACCGATAGCACGACCTTTTTCAGTGAGACGCATATCTGCATTATCTTGGCGAAGCAACAAACGATATTCACTGCGGCTCGTCATCATACGGTATGGTTCGTTTGTACCTTTTGTTACGAGATCATCGATGAGAACACCGATATACGCTTCAGAGCGAGCAAGAATAAATGGTTCTTTACCTTCAAGCCACAATGCTGCATTAATACCAGCCATGAGACCTTGAGCAGCCGCTTCTTCATAGCCAGATGTACCATTGGCTTGACCAGCAGAGTAGAGGCCTTCAATATGTTTCACTTGAAGGGCTGATGTCAATTGTGTTGGGTTCAAGCAATCGTATTCAATAGCATACGCAGGGCGCATGATTTCTACATTTTCTAAACCAGGAATAGTACGAAGGAACGCATATTGTACGTCCATAGGAAGGGACGTACTCATACCTTGTACATACATTTCGTTTGTGCCTGTACCTTCTGGTTCTACGAATAATTGATGCCGTTCTTTATCGGCAAAGCGCACCACTTTATCTTCGATAGAAGGGCAATAACGAGGGCCTACGCCTTCAATCTTACCGCTATACATTGGAGCGCGGTGAATATTGCTTGTAATAATTTCGTGCGTTTCTTTATTAGTATAGGTCAACCAACATACATCTTCATTGCGGTTGATCCATTCATCCATGAAGGAGAAGGAGTGATGATGTGTATCGCCTTCTTGAACCTCCATATTTTCAAGGTTAAGAGTGCGTTTATCAACACGAGCTGGCGTACCAGTCTTAAAGCGCATCAACTCAATGCCATTGTCTAGCAAGGATTGAGAGAAGTGTTCCGCTACGCGTTGACCATTTGGGCCACCTACGTAGTCGATGTCGCCGATGAGGATTTTACCTTTCAAATAGGTACCTGTACAAAGAACGACAGCTTTAGCACCATAGAACTCACCAAGCTCTGTAACGATACCTGTTACCTTGCCATCCTCAATCTTAAGCTCCGTCACCATGATTTGCTTAACATTGAGGTTCTCTGTATTTTCAATGGTTTGTTTCATCAAATGTTGGTATTTGATTTTATCGGATTGGCAGCGCAAGGAATGAACGGCAGGGCCTTTACCCATGTTGAGCATACGCATTTGAATAGCTGTAGCATCCGCGTTGATACCCATTTGACCACCTAAAGCGTCAAGTTCATAAACAAGATGGCTTTTACCAGGACCACCAACGGCAGGATTACATGGCATAAGCGCAATATTATCTAAACTGATGGTCGCCATCAACGTGCGATGACCCATACGAGCAGCGGCGAGAGCCGCTTCACAACCAGCATGACCACCACCGATGACGATGACATCATAATTATCTACTGTGTACATATCAATTAAATTCCTTATATATTACTTATTTTGAAAGCTTATTTTATCTAAAATCACGAGGCCGTAGGCCGAGTTTTCCCCTATTCTCCATAGAGTGGCAATGAGGGCTTTCAAAAAACGACTTTGGCCCTATCCCGAAGGGATAGACCTGGCCAGTGGAGGCTTTTTGGAAGTACTCATTGTCAGCATCACTTACCTAAACAAAATCTACTGAATAGTTCGTCGATCATGCTTTCACGGATGGTGTCGCCTGTGATGTCGCCTAGTAGTTCCCAGGCGCTGCGCAGGTCAGTTGCGATAAAGTCTACTGGCATGCCCATGTCGATGGAGGAGAGGGCTTGTTCGACTTGTGCCTTTGCTTGTTCCATGAGGCTGATGTGGCGCACGTTACTGATCATGGCGCTGTTGTCTTGTTTTACGCGACCACCGTAGACGAGTTCTTGCACCCATTTAGAGAGAACTGCAGAGCCTTCGCCTTCTTTGGCACTAATGCGTTCAATAGCTGTAAAAGTACCGTGTTCTTTAATATTTTCGTCTGTAACGACTTGTGCCACATCGGACTTATTGAGGAGCACGATAGTGTTCAAACCGCTCACAGAGGTCAAAATTTCGATTTCTTCAGGGGTTAATGGAGTAGACCCGTCGATAACGCAGAGCACGATGTCTGCTTTGTTGATATAATCACGAGCACGTTCCACACCGAGGGCTTCCACCGTATCTTGTGTGTCGCGGATACCTGCTGTATCGATGAGGCGCAAGGAAATACCTTCAACGGTCATATATTCTTCAATACTATCCCGTGTCGTACCAGGAATATCCGTTACAATAGCTCGGTTTTCGCGCAAGAGAGCGTTCATAAGGCTCGATTTACCTGCATTTGGGCGGCCTACAATAACCGTCGTAATACCGTCACGAATGAGTCGGCCTGTATTCGCTGTGGATAAGAGTTCATCCATAGCTTTCAAAATAGGCTCCAGCTGCTCACGAACCTCTTGGCTTGTTACGTCCTCAATATCCTCTTCTGGATAGTCGATGGTTACCTCTAAATGAGCAATCATAGAGATAAGCTGTTCACGCACATCTTTCACAAAGGACGAAACAGTCCCATCTAGCTGAGATACAGCGAGGGAGAGGGAGTCCTCTGTTTTTGCTTCAATAATATCAATGATCGCCTCCGCTTGAGTGAGGTCGATACGTCCATTCATAAAGGCGCGCTTCGTAAATTCGCCGGCCTCGGCCATGCGCACATCGTGGTTTACGAGCAATTTAAGAATTTGTCGAACCGGCACAATGCCGCCGTGACATTGAATTTCCACCACATCCTCTGCCGTGTAGGAATGAGGGCCTTTCATTAATAACACAAGAACCTCGTCAATGGTCTTGTTCGTTGCGGGATCTACAATGGTCCCATATTGTATCGTTCTATTTTGGCGATCCATCAAAGGAACTGTGCCAGCGCTCTTGAACAGGCTATTTACAATAGGAAAACTATCCTTGCCGCTGACCCGAATAATACCAACCCCGCCGATACCGGGCGGCGTCGCAATGGCCGCTATTGTATCATCTATATACATACATATCTCCGTATTTCGATTATCTAATATTTGATTTTGTATATGTTCTTCGCCTGTGAAAGTTAAACTAAACTAATCTTTGCATGCGAAGATTAACTTAGGTTAGCTTTCACCATAACCTAAAGAATAAAGAGGACAGCCCTCAAGCAACCGATAATCTCAGTTACTTGAAAGCTGCACCACTATATTTTATTTTTTATACGTAATCACAACGTGACGGAACGGTTCGTCCCCTTCACTGTTAGTAACAACATTTTTGTCGCCTTGAAGGGCAGTGTGAATGATTTTACGTTCAAAAGCATTCATTGGTTCTAAGGAAACCTTTTGACGGTTACGTTTCACCTTAGAAGCCAAGCGTTTCGCGAGATTTACCAATGTTTCTTCTCGGCGAGAACGATAGTTTTCCACATCTACAACGATATGGCAGTGGCCAGATACATCCTTGTGAGCCACGAGATTTGTTAAGTATTGAATAGCATCCAATGTTTGACCATGTTTGCCGATCAAAATACCTAGCTCTTCGCCGTGTACTTGGAATGTAATCTTATCTTTAGTCATCATTTTTTCGATAACTACAGTGAGGCCCATTTGAGTAAACATATCATCGAGGAATTGTTTACCTTTTTCAGCGATTTCTTGTTGATCTTCTTTTGAAAGTTCCTTTTTAGAAGATTTTTCTACAACATCACCTTCAGTAGAATAAACTGCTGTGTCTTCTACTTCTGTTTCAGTTGTTGCCACCGGCTGGGAAGCAACAGCTACAGATTGTTCTTCTACATGAGCTACTTCTTCTTGAGTAGCAGTTTTAGCTACAGATGTGAAGAATAAGCGAACAACTGCTGGTTTACGACCAATGCCCAAGAAGCCATTAGAAGGTTGTTCCAAAACTTTAGTTTCTACCAATTCTTGGCCTTCTGCAGCCAATTGAGCTACGCCTTTGGCAATGGCATCTTCAATGGTTTTAGCAGATACATCGATAAATTCCATAGTGTCTCCTATTTCTTAGCTTCTAAGCCTTTGTAAATGAAATGTTGTTGCACAAATTGGAATACATTGGATACGATCCAGTAAATAACTAAACCAGATGGGAAGTTAAGGGAAATGTAACCAATGAATAAAGGCATAAAGATTGTCATAATCTTTTGTTGTTGCGCAGCAGCACCAGATGCACCGCTACTAGTTTGCTTGGACATAATCCATGTAGATGCCGCACTCAATACTGGCAAGATGTACATTGGATCTGGTTCGCCAAGACTAGGAAGCCATAAGAATTGTACATAGTTTTGATCGTATGGATAGCCTTGTAAAGCATAGAAGATAGCGATCAAGAATGGCATTTGTACCAATAGAGGCAAGCAGCCAGCTAGTGGGTTAACGCCCATTTCTTTGTACAATGCACCCATTTCAGCTTGAAGTTTTGCAGGATCGTTTTTGTATTTGTCTTGCAATTCTTTCATGCGAGGCTGTAACTCTTGCATAGCCTTCATGGATTTGATTTGTTTAACAGTAAGTGGTGCCAAAATCGCTTTGATAACGATTGTTAAAAGGATAATAGCCACACCGTAGCTTGGATAGCCTACCATTTGAGTTAATTGGAACGCATAGGTTACCAATGTAGTCATCAATTCAACGATAGGGTGGAATATACTACTTAAGAATTCCATTGTTTCTCCTTTTTCTTACAGTCCGAAACCGTCCTTTGCGCATCTATATATCGTTATGGTATGGTCTAAATTTCATCCATACAGATGCTCAGGTATTTCCAAAATTGTGCTCGATGGTTTTTGTGAAAGTTACTTTCACAGAACGCATCCAGCCTAAGCCCAAATAGGTTAGGGAACTGGATCGTAGCCACCCTTGTGAAAAGGATGGCAGCGAAGAATGCGTTTTAAACCCATCCAGCTACCTTTCAAAGGACCATATTTTTCGATGGCCTGCAGAGTATATGTGGAACATGTCGGATAATAACGGCAACATCCAGGTTTTAAGGGAGATATGGCAAGCTGATAGAACCTAATTAAAAGTCGTAAAAGCGCGGTTATATAGCGTTTCATGGAAACCTCCATATACACAAAAAAGGACCAAAGCCTTCTAACTTGTGGTCCTATTTATCATTTTGTATCAACAATTTGCTTTTTCGCAAGAGATACAAAATTTCCTTTTCCGCTTTTTCGTAGGTAGCGTTTTTCAGAGGGCCACGTCCAACAATTACGATATGATACCCTTCGCGTATGGAATGTTGATTGAGGCGATATACCTCTTTCATAAGGCGTCTAGCTCGGTTGCGCTCTACAGCACAACCAACCTTTTTGCCGGTTACAAAACCAATGCGCGTAGATTGCTTCGCCACGGGCATACGATATAGTACACACATACGGCCTACTTCGTATTTACCGTGCTTATACACAAGGCGATATTCATTATTGTGCGTCAGTCGTCTTGCTTTATCAAGGCAATAATCCATATGCATTGTCCTTAAGTCCTAAGAATAGAAAAACTTGGCAGCAGCGCCAAGTTTTTTCTCCTGCCTAACAGCTATTATATTATGCAGATAAGCGTTTTCTGCCTTTTGCACGTCTTCTTTTTAAAACGAGACGGCCACCGATAGTTTTCATGCGTTCACGGAAACCATGGGTACGTTTTCTCCAAAGAGTATTTGGTTGGTAAGTACGTTTCATTAGTAAAACACCTCCTCGTCATTTGTATTGTTTTACTTATACCATAACAGGGTAATTATAGAGTTAAAACGTAAATTTGTCAATATAATAAAGGCATTCTGCTTGTGAGTTCTTGTATTTCTGTAATAATTCTATCACACATTTCATCCTGTAATTGATGTTACGTTTCCAGGGGGAGGAATATAGGGCTCCTTCATCGCTCCATACTAACCGTAAAGTCGCTCAAAAGGACCCTATATTCCCTCCCTAAGGCAATCCTAATTTAACCTTACACACCACTACACGATGTAAACGTAACATCAATATCAGCAACACAAGAACTCACAATTCTAATATTTTTTATATTAGACAAATTTATGTTTTGATCTCTACTTGAAGGAGGGGAGGAATAGATGTGGTTTTCTCCCTCCATACTCATCGTAAGTCGGTCAAAAATCCACATCTATTCCTGCTCCTAACATACTCTAATGACTACTATAACACCTACCACCAGTATAAAAAGTAGTATCAGTTTTTATGGCAAATCTAAAAGTCTTTCAAAATACGGATCTAAGATATAACAAATCTTCCCTTTCAACCTCTTGAGGGAAAAAGGGAAATTTGATGTAAACGTAACATCAATTATTCATCAACACAAGAACTCACAATTCTAATATTTTTTATATTAGACAAATTTATGTTTTAATCTCTAGTTGAAAAGAGGGGAGAAATAGATGTGGTTTTCTTCTTTTCCCCTCTCCCCAATTTTCATTTAAGTTGTATAGATAACGTTTTATAAACAGACTAATGTAGATTGCTAACAGGTATATCTATTACTTTTCCAGTTGTGTGTATAGAAATTATAAAATTATCCGTTTGGAGGAGGGGAAGAAAAACTACTTTTTGAGTGACTTGCGTCAGAATGGAGCGATAAAAGTAGTTTTTCTTCCTATCCCAAAAGTAATAGATATACCCATAGAAATTTAAAATATACATTATAAACAGTTTATAAAAGTTATCCACAGATTGAATGACAAATTGCTTATTTTTTGGTACAATCATAACTGAAATTAGGAAAAAGTATATATTTTTATAAGTTTTTGTTGGATAACTTTTAAGGTTATCCACATTTTTTCTCTTTTGACCTGTGTAATCTATAAAGTCAGTTATTATCTGGTTGGAAGAGAATTTTATTTTCACTTATTCACAGGTTATTCACAGGAATAACAGGTTTTTCCACAGCTTTCACAAGAGTTATACACATTATTCCTAAAGTTATACACATTTATCGCAATAGTTATACACAAGAGGCACGTCATGCAATCATTTGATTTGAATAATATATGGGAGCATATATTGCAAGAGGCGAAAAAGAACATGCAACATTTGCCTGACGCGTTGTACTTGCGCGTCACGTCATCGTTGATTCCCATGTCTCTCGACAGTCATTCGATCCATATAGGGGTCATGCAAACATTTGTTAAAAACTTAATCGATCAGCAGCCGCAGATTAGCAAGGCTTTGCAGGATGCTATTACTACGGTTATCGGTTCCCATCGTGATATGGTGTTATTCGATTTTAATCAAGAGAGTGTAGATACTACCTTTGTTGATGAAAGTCTCATCGATGATGCACCTGTAGTGGCTCCGCCCATGCCATTACCTCCAGTGGTAGAGGAGAAAACGCATCAAGAAGAATTCTATAAACCAATCTATCAAGAACCGGTTTACATCGATCGCGCACCAGCGCCTGTGGAAATCCCAGATGAGCCAATGGTAGCGCCTAGTAAAACAGTTGAAACTACAACACCTACATTACAGTCTGATAATGTACCTGTAGATTTGTCTTTATCTAATCTAAATCCAGCGTACCGCTTTGATAACTACGTAACAGGCAACGCAAACCGCATTCCATTTGGGGCGGCTCAAAATGTAGCTGAGTTTCCAGGCGGCGACTATAATCCGCTCTTTATCTACGGTCCTTCAGGCCT
>URPT01000004.1 GCA_900549845.1 uncultured Veillonella sp.
TTAATAGTACTAAATAAAAGGAGGCTTTATGTCCTCAACTGAAACATTACAAATTAAAAATTACATAGGTCTCACCGGTGATAAACCCATCCGATTCATTGCATCCGATGTAGATGGTACCTTGGTTAATGATGCGAAAGCAATTCCTAATGAGGCTATCGAGGCGATTCGTGCCGCTCGTGAAAGTGGCATTCGTGTAGCCATCGCTTCTGGTCGTGCTTGGAATGAAATGAACGATGTCATCGAGAAGTTGCCATGCTTACGCTATTTTATGTGTACCAATGGTGCCTATGTAATGGATAAAGATGAAAAACGCACTTTATTCCATGTAACATTTGATAAAGTACAGGCCTTATATTTATTGCGTAAACTCTTAACCTATGGCGTTTATGTAGAGGCCTATGTGAAAGATAAAATCTATGGCATGTATCCACCATCTCGTTGCATTACACCGGAACGCTTAGGTGCATGCTTAGATGAACGTAAGGAAGGTAATGATAGTGATGCAAAGAGTTCCCATAGCGTAATGGACAATCATATACCTTCTGATACAGAAAAACATTTGCCAGGTGAAACGCATGATCACTATGCTTTAGCCGAAGGTGATGCAGCGGCACATGAAAATATGTCTGAGTGTGAAGTGGAACAGTCTAATTTCTTCTTTAGACCTAATATCCGTCCATTTATCTTGGCAACACGTACGATGGTACCCGATTTATTAGCTCATATGGAAGCCTTAGACGAAGGCCCTGAAAAGATGCAAATCTTCTATGGTGACGAGCCTATGCGCCAACGCATCTTACAAGACTTACGCGATGAATACCAAGGTATGTCTCACGATGGTACAGGCCGTGAACGTTTTTATGATGTACTACTCTCTAGTGAAGGTAACTTAGAATTCGTATTACCACATACTACAAAGGGCACAGCTGTAGAAGCCTTGGCAAATCACTGGGGCTTTAGTCCAGACGAAGTAATGACCTTAGGGGATAGTGAAAACGACCTATCCATGCTGCGCTTTGCGGGAGCTAGTGTTGCTATGGGGAATGGTAAACCGAATATTATAGAAGCAGCGCGCTACGTGACTACAGATAACAACCATCAAGGTGCGGCTAAAGCAATCTATTCAGCTATTGCGTACAACAATGAACTACTTAAGAATCAGTAATCATATCTAAAATTAAAGATACTACCAGTTAAAAGTAAATTTTTCTAATTTGGATTGTGTTCGATATGTGTAAATCTGAGATACTACCAGTTAAAAGTAAATCTTTCTAATTTGGATTGTGCTCGATATGTGCAAATCTGAGATACTACCAGTTAAAAGTAAATCTTTCTAATCTGGATTGTGCTCGATATGTGTAAATTTGAGATACTACCAGTTAAAAATAAATACTTTTAACTGGTAGTATCTGAAAAAACTATATATATTTGTTTGTCGGTTTGTATTCCAGTCGGTTTTATAGTGAGGCATTGCTCGAAAGTGTATTACAGGTAATACATTGCTTTAGCTGATGTTAGAGCGAATGCTAAGTTAGTTTTATTAAACCCATAGGAGGTGATGTGGAATGGGAAATCTAAAGTTTAATATAGATGATACTTGTGTTAAGTGTGGTGCGTGTGCCGTAGATTGTCCTGTTCAATGCATCACCCAAGGAGAGACTCGGTTTAACATAGGTAAAGGGTGTATCGGATGTGGCGATTGTTATTCCATCTGTCCTGTAGGTGCCGTAAAAATGTCTAAACGTGAGCCTGAGAAAGAATAGTCTCTTGAAAGGGTAGAGCCTCTTATAGGTCATCTCATTGTATTGCGTTTTGTATAGAGTAAAACCAAAATCCGAACATTAAAATATTAATCATAAATTTCATACGGAATATATGGAGTCCATATACTTCGTATGGTATAATGAAATGTAATGAAATTTAGCGTTTTGCTCTAGAAAACGCACCGCCAGTACAGAAATGTAAGGGTATTAAAAAATAGTGAATATACTTTCACAAATAGATGCATATGGAGGAAGGCATGGAAAACAAGGAATTTGTTATTGTTGTTGACTTTGGTGGTCAATATAATCAATTGATCGCACGCCGTGTTCGTGAAAATCACGTATACTGCGAAGTATATCCATACAACAAAGCGCTGGACAAAATTAAAGAATTAAAACCGCAAGGTATCATCTTCACAGGTGGCCCTAACAGCGTGTATGAAGAAAACTCTCCAAAAATCGAAAAAGAGATTTTTGAACTTGGTATTCCAGTTCTTGGCATGTGCTATGGTATGCAATTTATGGCGCATACATTGGGTGGCGAAGTTAAATCTGCTGACAACCGTGAATTCGGTAAAACACCTACTAAAGTGGATACTACATCCCCATTGTTCAAAGGCTTGGACGAAGACCAAGTTGTTTGGATGTCCCACGTTGACTATGTAGCAAAAGTACCTGAAGGTTTCGAAATCGTTGCTCATACAAAAGACTGCCCTGTTGCATCCATGCAAAACAAAGAACGTAAATTATACGCTATGCAATACCATGCAGAAGTATTGCACACTGAACATGGTAAAGAAATGCTTCACAACTTCTTGTACGAAGTATGTGGTTTCACAGGCACATGGACAATGGCAAACTATGCAAAAACTGCTATTGAAGAAATCCGTAACACTGTAGGCGATGGCAAAGTATTATTGGCATTGTCTGGCGGTGTAGATAGCTCTGTTGCAGCAGCGCTTATCTCTAAAGCTGTAGGCGACCAATTGACTTGTATCTTCGTTGACCATGGTTTAATGCGTAAAAACGAAGGCGACGAAGTTGAAGCAGCTTTCAAAGATTCTGGTATGAACTTCATCCGTGTGGATGCGGAAAAACGTTTCTTAGATAAATTGGCTGGTCTTGAAGATCCAGAAGCAAAACGTAAAGCTATCGGTGAAGAATTTATCCGTGTATTCGAAGACGAAGGCCGCAAAATCGGTTCCGTTGACTTCTTGGCACAAGGTACAATCTACCCTGACGTTATCGAGTCCGGTACTGGCGAAGCTGAAGTTATCAAATCTCACCACAACGTAGGTGGCTTGCCTGCAGTTGTAGACTTCAAAGGCCTTATCGAACCATTGCGCAACCTCTTCAAAGACGAAGTGCGTGAACTTGGTTCTGAATTAGGTTTGGCTGATTACCTCGTATGGCGTCAACCATTCCCAGGTCCTGGTCTTGCTATCCGCGTAATGGGTGAAATCACTAAAGATAAACTCGATATCTTGCGTGATGCGGATTATATCTTCCGTGATGAAATTGCAAAAGCTGGTCTTGATCGCAGCATCAACCAATACTTTGCAGTATTAACATCTACACGTACTGTAGGCGTTATGGGTGACTTCCGTACATATGATTACACATTGGCATTGCGTGGCGTAACAACAACAGACTTCATGACTGCTGACTGGGCACGCATCCCTTACGACGTATTGGACACAATCTCCCGTCGTATCGTAAACGAAGTACAACACATCAACCGTATCGTGTACGATATTACATCTAAACCACCTGCTACAATTGAGTGGGAATAAAAATTAGAACAACATAGTATTTAAAGAATACATATACAAAGGCCTTTCATCGTTATGGTGAGAGGCCTTTTGTGAAAGTAGTAGTTGCTCTAATTTATTTTTTCTATTTTGTTGTTACTAGTAGATATCTTTAAGGAAATCAGGGTATGGAAACCATAAAAGAATTTTTAGTTAGTGACATATATTTAGATATTATAAAAGAACTAGGTGTCGACAACTTTAATCAAGACGTACAAAGTGTTGAAGTAGAAGAGCTAAAAAATCGATTAAGACAGAGACAATTCTTACTAGAAGGCTTTAATTGTAAGGTGCTTTCAGAAAAAGAGATGGTGCAGTTTTACGAGCAAATGATAGAAGCATATGGAAAAGATATTATCGTTTGGTCTAAAAAGTTTTTGCAATATAGCGACGATACTATTGAGGAGTATCCTGATGGAGAATTTCCAAAAGGAGAGGAAATATCTGAGGAGGATGTATCAACTACAATTGAAATAGGAAAATATTCTAAAACGAGTATTGCTTTGTATATAATTGAGTTCGATCTCTTGAAGAATCATCAAGAGATAGTAGCGGACTATTATAAAAGATTGGGCATTCCTCGGGCCGCGAAATATGCAAAAGACATGATAGCATTTTATAAAGAGGTTTTTACTTTAGGTATTTAAATATTAATGATCGAGGGCTGTTTTGTTACAGCCCCTTTTATGTTTTACAAAAAAATTGGTATACTGATTTTAAGTTATAGATTTTGGTTAAACAGTTGTTTGAAAATAGAGGTCCTATGAAAACGACAAAATCTTTTGGCGAGTATCCAAAATATTCTCTCCACGATGCAAGGGTACAGAAAATAGAATACGTAGACGATAGTTTAATCTTTACCTTTGATTATATTTTTTCTTATGAGAATGGTGTTGAACAGACTCATAAGGCTAAGATTGTATTTGAGAAATGTGATATCGATGATTTAGAAATTCTTGTCTTTAATAGCACAATGTTAGATACTTTCACAGGTAAAAGGATTGAGTTACCTCAGTATCAGCAGGAATATAGTGAAAGTGAGTTCGAGGTCATTACGGAGACCTATAACTGGGGCCGAGCAGTATTCCAAGGGTGGTTAAGGACCGAAGGGAATCCCGTACATTGTATAATGAACATATACTTTACAGGTGATATGGTATATGTAGTTGATGAGGCTTAATATGAGCGATTTAGATTTTACTATTTGCTGTACAGTTACTTTCTTCAGCAAGAAGAGGAGAACTCCACCAAATTTAACTAATGGAAAGTATAGCCCTCAAATTGTTGTAAAAGGCATTGAGGAGCATCTTGAAGTCAACTTTATTGATGGTGAGGATGTTATCTTTGATCAGCCAATACGAGCTAATGCACTGCCACTGTATGAAACTGTAGATTATTCGGCCCTGCAAGCGGGTACAGAGTTCCTTATTATGGAAAGTGGCAATACTGTTGGTGAAGGGATTGTAAAAGAAAATTTTCAACATAAACCACATAGGAGAAAATAATTGTAGAGTATTATATCTATTGATGGTTCTATAATCTTTAGAAGGAGCTTTTATGGCGATTACGTATACAGAAGAACGAAATTTTACGCCTCAACAAGCAGCAGATTTATTTCTATCTGTTCGTTGGGTAGTAGGTAAATATCCTGACCGATTACATAAGGCGCTCATGAATTCTTCTCGTGTGATTTCTGCATGGGATGGTGACCGTTTAGTTGGTCTTATTCGTGTCATGGATGACAGCGAGCTGGTGTGCTTCATCAATTATGTGCTGGTACATCCTGATTATCATGGACAAGGTATTGCTGGTCGTTTGCTAGAAATGGTGAAAGAGGCATATAAGTCTTACTTGTACATTAATGTTATGATTGGTGATAGCAAGAATGCACCATTTTATGAGAAACATGGATTTAAGGTAAAAGAGAATTCCTTGCCAATGCAATATCGTAATGTACCTAAATATACAAAAAGATAATTGGTCGGATAATCTGTATAGCAAGTAAGTGGTCAAATTGTTAATAAAAGGCTACACGTACATAGCGTTACGTGTAGCCTTTGTTATGTAAACGGTATATACTAGAACAGATGTGTAGATACGATGGAGAAGAATATGGATATTTTAATACGAAAAGCGACAACCGCTGATTTAGAGTTAGTGACATATATAGAAGCAACTTGTTTCCCTCCTGCTGAGGCGGCGCCTCGTGAGGCTTTTAAGGAACGATTAGATCATTATGCAGGTCAGTTTTTAATTGCCTTTGACGGCGATACACCTATTGGTTTTATAGATGGTTTTGTAACGGATGATGAAATCTTAACGGATGAGATGTTCGCCGATGCTTCGCTGCATAATCCCCATGGCGCATGGCAGATGATATTTGGTTTAAATACATTGCCAGAATATCGTAATCGTGGTGTAGGTGGTCAGTTAATAGAGGCCTTTATCGATCTTGCGAGAGAGGAAAAACGGGAGGGCGTCATTTTAACCTGTAAGGAAGAAAAGATTCACTATTACGCCAAGTTTGGTTTTCTAAATGAAGGTGAATCTGTATCTGATCATGGCGGTGCTAAGTGGTATCAGATGCGTATTGTGTTCTAGCCATATAATTAAATACAAAAGAAGAAGCTGAAATCTTGCAGAGTAGCATTGATTTCAGCTTCTTTTTTGTTGGGAAAATATGTATTTTTGAAGGAGTCTGATTAACATTCATTAAATAAAATTAATTAAATGATTTCTTTAACTTGTGCCACGCCTTTATCGGTGAGCATGTAATACCCATTTGTCACATACAAGAGACCTTGTTTCTTAAGGTGTGATGCGGCTTGGTGTGTATAGTCTGGCTTCCAGTTCAAGTGTTCGTGAATGGTGCCGATACCATTTTCGATGGCCGCTACAGGTGTATTCATATGGGTATAGATGTGGCAGAGCATCATGGTTTCTCGATAGTGACGACGCAAGTGGCGTTGGCGAAGATAGGTTGCAATATAGCCTGTCTTTGGTGTGCAAATAACGGCAACTAATAATGCGAGTCCGATCGTTGTTGCGATAGCGCCTGCAATGGATACGTCTAGTGTGAAAGCAACTTCCGTACCGATGACGGCACAGATAATGCCGATGATGATACTGCTAGTGAGCATGGCTTTCACAGAGTCCGTCCATAAATAAGCGATAACCGCAGGTCCGATCATGAGGCCGATAACGAGGATGGCGCCTACCGCTTGGAAGGAGGCCACCACAGTAAGGGATACCATGGTCATCAGCACGTAGTGGATGAGGGCAGGCATGAAGCCGAAGAGCCCTGCTAATAGTGGATCGAAGGTAGATAGCTGCAATTCCTTGTAGAAGAGCATAACTAATATGAGGTTGATGACCGCTACCACCAGGGAAATCCATAGTGATACAGGACCTAAGTCGGTGCCGTTTACAATCCATCTGTCGAACGGGGCGAACGCGATTTCCCCTAGAAGTGCGGTATCTACGTCAAGGTGTGCGTTGCCGCTGTAGAGACTGACGAGGATGATGGCAATGGAGAATAGAAGGGGGAAGATGATACCAATGGACGCGTCTTCGTTGACGAGGCCCGTGTTATGAATCATCTCTGTAAGCCACACCGTTCCTACGCCGACTACGGTTGCCCCTACTAAAAGCAAGGGAGAGTTTAAGTCTTCCGTTACAAAGAAAGCGAGCACGATGCCAAGGAATACGGTGTGCGTAATGGCGTCGGCCATCATGGACATGCGGCGCAGCACGAGGAATACACCAGGGATAGCGCACGCGATGGATACTGCAATGGCGATGAGTAAAATCTCTGTATGTACTGTCATGGGGCACCTCCTATGCGAGGCTGTCCACCCTCTGCTCTATATATCTTTTGTTGTAAATCGGCGGGACTTATTTTTGCAGTTTCTGATAATAAAGCTTGTTTTGATTGTTTGTTTTTACGATATTGCCACAAGATGCCTCTATTAGGTGCAAATATGAGGCTCAACAGTACGATAACCGACAGAATGACGATGATCGCAGGACCTGTAGGCAGTTTTTGTACTGTTGTACTCCAAATGGTACCGCCCATAGCAGATACCATGCCGAAACATCCTGCTAGTATACACATGGTACCGAGCTTGTTCGTCCACTGACGGGCCCCTACGGCCGGTGCAATGAGTAGGGAACTGATTAAGATAGCACCTACTGATTGAATGCCGATGATGATGGTCATGATCAATAGGGATCGATATAAAATGAGGGTGAAGGTGACGGGAATTTGTAATGTTTTAGCGTATTCTACGTCAAAGGAAATGAGCTTTAGCTCTTTCCAAAATGAGGCTGTTAAAATGATAATGATGAGCGCTGCCGCCGATGTAATGTACACATCGCGAGCTAATATGGTGGCGGCCTGTCCAAATATAAATTTTGAAAGCCCCGCCTGACCTGCATTGTTCAGACTTTGAAGGTAGGTGAGTAGAACCATACCAAGACCAAAGAAAGCAGATAGTATAGTAGCTAGAGCACCATCGAATTTGATTTTACTGTTTTCTACGGTGATGGTAATGAGCCACGCTGCTGTAATCGAGGAGAGGGCGGCACCTATAATGAGTACCTCAATGTCTTTTATACCGGTCAGCAAGAACGCGATGACTACACCGGGCAGTGCCGCGTGGGATAGTCCGTCACCGATGAGGCTTTCCTTGCGCAGTACTGCAAATGTGCCAGCGATACCACTAGCGAGGCCTAATAACGCCGTGCCGAGCAGTACCATCTGCGTCGTATAGGATTGGAGTATGGTCATACAATCCTCCCCTTGCCGTAGGTGCGCTCGATGGCCTCATCAGTAAAGGTATCTGCTACGGGGCCATAGGCAACAGTTTGCTTGTTGACCATCGTTACCCAGTCGAAATATTGAGGTACCGTATTTAAATCGTGGTGTACGACGATCACCGTTTTACCGCGCGCTTTCATTTCTTGTAACAGGGAAATAATAGCATGCTCTGTCGTTTTATCGACGCCCTTGAAGGGCTCGTCCATGAGGTATATATCTGCCTCTTGTACGAGGGCTCTCGCGAGGAATACACGTTGTTGTTGTCCCCCTGAAAGTTGTCGGATTTGCCTATTCACATAGTCGCTCATGCCCATTTTTTCAATCATGGAGAGAGCCAGCTCCTTATCCTTTTTACTTGGTCGTTTAAACCAACCTAGATGACCATAGCGGCCCATAAGTACGACATCTAATACGGTAGTAGGAAAGTCCCAGTCTACGCTACCGCTTTGAGGGACATAGGCGATTTTCTTGTAATCCTTTTTGTCCATTGCAAGGTGGTGGTCGATATAAAACTTAACACTACCTGAGATAACTGTTAATAGGCCTAACATGGCCTTTAATAATGTAGATTTACCGGCTCCATTAGGGCCGACGATGGCCGCTAAGGAACCGATGGGTACCTTCATATCTACGTCCCATAATACGGGCTTTGTCGTATAGGCTACGGTCATATCTTCAACTTCAACGGCCCATTCCATAGAGACCTCCTTTTATCAATAGTGCTACTATCGCTGTATTGTTAGTAGTACTTGTACTTACATAGGGCGTACACTGTATGTCGTCCTTGTTTTGAAACGTTATTTGTTATTTAAGTGCTTTAGCGATGGTATCGATATTGGCTTTCACCATACCGATATATGTGCCGCCTTCAGTGCCTTCAGAACCGAGGGAGTCGGAGTATAATTCGCCACCGATAGCAACGTTCCAGCCTTTAGCCTTAGCTGCTTCTTGAACGGCTTCAATTGTTTTGTGCGGTACAGAAGATTCTACGAAGATGGCTTTGATTTTGTGATCTACGATGAATTGAACAAGTTCATTTACATCTTGTGTGCCTGCTTCTGTAGCAGTACTTACACCTTGCAAACCTTTTACTTCAAAGCCATAAGCGCGAGCAAAGTATTGGAAGGCATCGTGTGCTGTTACGAGGACGCGAGATTCTTTAGGAATGGATTCTGCTTGAGCTTTGATGTATGCATCTGTTTCATCTAATTTAGTAAGGTATGCATCATAGCGTTTTTTGAAATCCTCTTTGTGAGCTGGATCTGCTTTTGCAAGACCTTCGTAAACCGCTTTGGCAGCAAGTTTCCAGTTAGCTACATCGAACCAAATATGAGGATCTTTAGTTTTCACGCCATCTTCTTCGTCAAAGTCGAGTAGAGTAGCTGGATCAATTGCGTCGGATACGCGGATAGTAGCTTTATTTTGTTTTGTTAAATTATCGAAAATGGAACCCATTTTACCTTCTAAATGAATGCCGTTGTACACCACAACATCTGCCTTAGACATAGTTGTTACATCGCCGGCGCTGGCTTGGTAGAGGTGAGGATCTACGCCAGGTCCCATAAGACCTTGGACGGACACATGGTCACCGCCAATTTCTTTTACTAAATCCGTTAACATTGTAGTAGTAGCTACAACATTTAATTTTTTCTGATTGTCTTGGACTGCATCTTTTCCACAGCCTGCCAATGTGAACAACATAAGTGCTAATGATACGACGACTAATACGACTCGGTTGAACTTCATAATAAACCTCCTTTTTATAGATACTAATTTTAAAAACCTTAACAATCTTGTTTGAGGGAAATATTTTGCTCTAATAATGAATTAATTTGAAAAGGAATATTTCTCTGAATTTAAACGGAAAAATAGCCGCTACTAACGTAGCGGCTATTGGCAGTAATACGTTCGTCTGCTTGGGTCACGATCCATTAGTGGATGAGAGCTTGTAGATGGTTTGGCCCAATGAGGGCAACGATACCAAGTACCATCATGACCTTCATTTGAATACGCTTTCTACGTCTCATGATGAACCTCCTTTGTGTAGTTTTTTTGTCATATCTACCTGATATGTAAGTCCGAACAGTTATCTTGTATTCAATATATCATAAATGAGAAATTTTATCAATAAGAAAATGTTCTTTAAATATTCATCTTTATTTAGTATGATATTATTCATAGACTCAAAATAATTATTTTAGGAGGCTTATTATGAATAAATTATTCAGATTCACTGCGGCGACTTTACTTGTTGCATCCTTTGGCGTATTAGGTAATTATACAGCTGATGCGGCTAAGTTCTTAGAATCTCCGCGCGAAGTGGAAATTGTAAAACCTGAGTTACCTGAGGTTCCTCAAACAGCTACAGTAGCGCCTAATATGCGTGTACGATTCTTAATTGATAAAAAAGGTAATGTTAAAAATGTATTCGTAGAACGTTCTTCTGGTTATGCACCAGTAGATGAAGCTGTGAAAAAGGCAATCCTTCAATGGAAATTCACACCTGCTATTGGAGTGGACCAAAAGGCTCATGAATCTATTATTGGGATGACAATTACTCTACCTAAACAAGCTGTAACAGCTAAATAAGGAGAATGTGATGAAAAAAGTGTTGCGTTGTACTGTATTAAGCGCATTGTTTGTAACTAGTATGGTAGCCTCTGTGTTGGCGGCTCCATTTCAATTGCCTGTAGCCATATCTACTCCATCTGTAGATCAAATTAATATTACTGGTTATGGCGATTCGATTCATAGTGCAGATGTGCGTTTTACCATTAATGAAGATGGTTCTGTAGGGGATATAGAGGTCGTAAAATCTAGTGGCGTTACTGCCCTTGACGAAGCGCTTGTTGAAAAAATTTCTACATGGCGTTTTACCCCTGCTACAGATTCTAATGGTAATCCAGTAGCATCTTCTAAAACTGAATATATTGATTTTAGAAATTAATAGAAGGCACTCATACATTGTATGGGTGCCTTTTTATGTGCTGGTGAAAGTACTTAAGGGTTTAATTATATTGGGTGAAAGTATTTTGTGGCTCAATTATCTTGAGAAATGTATCCACAGCAACTGAAAATTACTTTCAAAATAAGTATAATAAATGTATATTTAATATAGTAATAATATATTGTATATACTAATAGTCTTTGACCCGTGGAGGTATAAGCATATGAATCCATTACAGCAAAAGCTAGACATTAATAACGAACGGTACAGAATTATTGTATCTATTAAAGAGGATTATTTAGACGGTAAATTATCCTTGGAAGAGGGTAATCGTATTTTAAAAGAAAAGTTAGGTACTTGCACGCCTGACGAATTTGCTTATGCAGAGCAAAGTTTGAAAGGTGTCTATAAGGATGAAGAAATACTAGACAAGATGGATGATTTGTTGAATTTATTTGACGGTGTATTAGTGCGTGCCGAAAATGAGTACCCAGAGAATCATCCATTGTGGGCTTATTTAGAAGAAATCAATGCTGTTGAAAAGGTAGCTCTTGAAGCGGATGAATTATTAAAACAAGATAAGTTTATTAAAAATCCTTGGCTTGGCATATTTGATTCCTTAGCAGAATGGCGTATCCATCTATCTCGTAAGCAAAATCAATTATATCCAATGTTAGAAAATCATGGGTTTGATCGTCCTACCCGTATTATGTGGACCTTTGATGACGGCGTACGCGATGCTATCTCTGCATCCTATGCTTTGCTTCGGGAAGATAAATATGAGGAGTTTTTAGCATCTGTTCCAGAAACATTGGCAAAGTTACGTGATTTGAACTCTAAGGAGTTAGAGGTTTTATTGCCAACATCCTTTAAATTATTAAGCGATGAAGAGTTTGTGCGCATGAGCAAAAATGACCATGAAATCGGCTATGCTATTATTAACGCACCAGGTTTATATGTCGTGCCCGGTATTAACGATTCCGCAGCCTCATTAAATGGAAATGCTGCTGGTCAAAATAGTGCAGTATCTAATGAGTTTCTAAATGATTTGGCAGGCTTATTATCTAAGTATGTAGGTCCTGTAGGTGGAGCACAAGTTGGGAAGGATACAGTCCTCGATGTGGCGACAGGCAAATTGACATTAGAGCAAATCAATTTGCTGTTCCGTCATCTTCCAGTAGATTTGTCTTATGTTGATGAAAATGAACTCGTTAGGTTTTACAGTGATACGCCACATCGTATATTCCCTCGCAGTGCCAATGTTATTGGTCGTGAAGTGAAGAATTGTCACCCTGCGAAGTCCGTTCACGTTGTAGAAGAAATTGTAGAGAAATTCCGTTCAGGTGAGCAAAGCCAAGCTGAATTCTGGATCAATAAACCGGGATTGTTTATCTATGTTATCTATACAGCAGTACGTGATGAAAATGGTAAATTCCGCGGTGTCTTAGAAATGATGCAAGATTGCACTCATATACGTGAGCTTGAAGGCTCTCGTACATTGTTGACTTGGGATAAGACTGATTTTGTAGGAAATACAGCTAATAATGGTAATGATAAATCCCTAGCTCAAGAGGCCGCAGAAGAGGTTGATGAAGAACCACTTACTACCGATGCTGACGGTCGTCTCCATATAGATGCAAAGACAACTCTATCTAACTTGATTAAACAGAGCCCTGAAGTGGTAGATTATTTGATTTCCTTAAATCCTAAATTTGAGAAGTTGAAAACGCCGATGGTAAAAGTGATGGCAAAGGTAGCTACTATTAAGATGATTGCAGAGCGCGGTGATTTTAATGTAGATGATTTAGTCGGTAAAATTGATGGATTTATTAATAGAAATAAAAAGTAAACTAGAAAATAGATATAGAGGATATATTTGGAACTTGAATTTAGAAGATAAATATTTGTTTTTCTAGAATAAAAGGCTAGGTCATATGACCTAGCCTCATTTTATTTTTTTATTAGTTGATGTATATTCAGTTAGCTCTTTTATATTAATCATTATTAGAATAAATTCAATAAAACAGATAGAGTTATTAAAATATTTTATATAAAATGTGTTGCACTAATTTAAAATAAGCATGCATTAATTTCTTATAATTCATCTCTTTTGTGTATACAAATTTGTCTGAAAAGGGTACAATAAAACATAATGAAAGTATTTGCGGATGCAGTATTTTCTTATCTTAAACTACTTTTACAAGAGAAATTACGTATATATTAAAGGTGAGGATCTGGATACTATGTCGACAAGACGCGTTTGGAAGCAAAGTGAAATTAAAACAAACCCATTATTTTCTAAGATGCGCAGTACTATTGAAACTGCATTTTATGGAAACAATGTAACGCCTATTACATCTGTGGCACAAGCGTACCAATTTGCCACTGAAGAACCTGGCGTTATCGTCCTCGATATGCCTGTATATAAACCATGCGAGCAAGGTTTGCCAGCTGATGCAAAGGTACTTGTTACAAACGATGGTAAAACTACAGGCCGTTATGCAAAAGCTCGTCGCATTATTGGCGATGAAGGCATTGACGAAGTGGAACTTGCTAATATTGCACGTGATGCAGTCTATGATAGCCGCGGTAAAGAATGGATTTCTGCTGATACTATCGTAGGTCTTGATAAAAAGTTCACAGCTCGTGCGCATTTGATGATTCCGAAAGACCATGCATCCATTTTGTATTCTTGGATCATGAACTTCAAGTTCTTTGATGCAGCAGTAAAAGAATTCTACAATGATAGTGTAGAAATTCCTGAAGGCGATATTTATATCTATTCTGATCCTGACTATGTGGTGCCAGGTCATCCAGGTGGACTTGCTATTTTTGACCCAGCTCATAACTGCGCTATGATTCTTGGTATGCGCTACTTCGGTGAGCATAAAAAAGGTACCCTTACATTGGCATGGTCCTTGGCGAACCGCTTCGACTATGTAGCATGCCATGGCGGTATGAAACGTTATAATCTTGATAATGGTAAAAGCTACACTATCGGTGTATTCGGCTTGTCCGGTTCTGGTAAATCCACATTAACTCATGAAAAGCATGATGGTCGTTATGATATTTCTATCTTGCATGACGATGCGTATATCATCAATACTAATGACTTGAGTTCTATTGCTCTTGAACCTACATATTTTGACAAAATGCAAGACTATCCTGTGGAACATCCTGCTAATGAATTCTTGTTGACTCTACAAAATGTTGGCGTAACTATGGATGAGGATGGCCATAAGGTTGTGTTGGCAGAAGATGTGCGTAATAATAATGGTCGCGCTATTAAATCTCAATTCTGGACAGATAATCGTGTAAACTACGTAGATCAACCAGTTAATGCCATTGTATGGCTTATGAAGGATAAAACTTTGCCACCAATCCTTAAAATTAATGACCCTGTTTTGGCATCTACAATGGGCGCAACACTGGCGACACGTCGTTCTACTGCTGAAAAGCTGGATGCTCACGTTGATCCAAACGCACTTGTTATCGAACCATATGCGAATCCATTCCGTACATATCCATTGGTTCGTGACTATGAAAGTTACAAAAAACTGTTCTCTGAATGTGGCGTTCAATGTTACATCATGAACACAGGCTTCTTCTTGGAAAAGAAAATTCCAAAAGAAGTGACTCTTGATTTGTTAGAACGTTTGGTAGAAGGTACATTGGACTTCAAGCCATTCTATAAATACGAAAACCTCTCCTATGTAGAGGTTCCTGGTTTCGAACCACCATTCCAAGTGCGTGAATACCATCACCAACTACACAAAGCATTCGAGTTCCGCTATGACTATGTAGAAAAACTCATCGGTCATAAAAACGAATTGCCCCGAGAAGTATTGGATGTATTAAAAACTCTAATGTAATATATTGAGTCAGTTGAATTTCTGTCTTGAGATTATTTAAAACTTTAAAGAAAGAGCCCTCCTTATGGAGGGCTCTTTCTTTTGTGGTAATATATACTTATGATAAATCAATAATGTTTTGTTATAAGGTGTTTCTATGGATATAAAGGATATTAAATATATAAGTACCATCGTCGAGATGGCATCATTTTCAAAGGCATCTAAAAAACTATATATTTCTCAACCAGCGTTGAGTCAAAGTATTCGTCGCATTGAGGCTGAGTTAGGAGTGCCTTTATTTGCTCGAGATCGGACAAAGGTTGTACCAACGGCTGCAGCCTTACAGATTGCTAAAGAGGGGATGCCCTTAGTAGGAAAGGTAGAGGCTTTAACGCAGTCTATCATTAATCAAGGGTCTGATGCGGCTTACCATGTTCGTATTGGGTTGTCTCAATTCTATGGCCACCATATGTTGGGAAAAACATTGAAGAGCTTTCAACAAATTGAACCTTCTTGGGAATTCCACGTAGTAGAAGGAGAGTCCCATTTTTTGGAACAACAAATTTGCGATGGTTTAGTTGATGTAGGGCTATTTCCAACGCCTATTTATTCTCAAGCTCTTGAAAGTTATCCCGTATTAGATGAGCAAATTTTATTGGCCATTAGTGTAGAAAATACAAAAGCTATAGCTATTGCTGATTCGCTTATGACACCAGATGGTATACATGACATAGCACCATTTGGAGCCTTTCCGTTTATTTTGCTACGGGAAGGTCTTAAGTTACGTACCTTGGTAAATCGTTTGTGTCAGGCTGAGTCCTTTGTACCTAAAGCGGTTATTGGGTCAGAAAATCTGGATACTTGTAGATCCTTGGTAGAGGATGACTATGGTATTACATTCTTGCCAAGCACATTAAATAGTAAGGGCGATGATGATAAGGTTAAATTTTATCCTCTTGCATCAAAACTTTGCTTCCGTCAGTTGGTATTAGTTGCCAGATCGGATAGAGCTAAGCGATTCCATCTAGCTGAAGTAGCACAGATTATGCAACAATTTTTATAAATTATACATATGGAGCTATTACGATACTATAAGCTATAGTTACTTATAAACATATATATTGATATACAAATACACATATATAGATATACAAATACATATGTATAGATTAAAGAGGTTAATTCCTTGAAATAAAAGGAATTAACCTCTTTTGGTTTTATGAAAGGAATCTGAAGTTATCGAATTTGATGAATATAGTTAATACAATAGTTTGTAGGCATAAATGAGTCAAAAATTTCTCAAAATTTAATTGACAAATGTCCTTTCAGAAAATATACTTATAGTAGTTTAAAACATATTTTGGAGATAGGATTTAAAACCCATCGTTGAGGTGGAATTAACTTGCATAAAAGTAGAATATGTTTTTTTATTAGTATTAGTTGGCCTACGTAGGCCCCTAGGAGGATTATTATGAGTAAAGATGTGGAAAATAAAAATACCCATGATCACAGCCATGGCGAACATCATCACCATCATGATCATGACCATCATCATGACCATGATCACTGCCATTGTGGCGGTCACCATCACGATCACGACCATGATCACCATCATGACCATGACCATAGTCATGGCAAAGCGTTGCCTACGGATAAATGGGTGCCACACACTCATGAACCAGGGGTACCTCATGAACATGGCGTAAACGACTACATGAAAGCCGTTGCAGAATATCGTAAAACTTGGCCTACAAAACAAGATGTTATCGAACAAACACCAGATCCTGCTGTACGCGAAATGATTCTTCGCATGGAGCAAATTGGTTGCGATACAGTATTTGACCGTTTTGATAAACAACAACCACAATGTACATTCGGTATTGCCGGCGTATGTTGCCGTATTTGTTTCATGGGTCCATGTAAAATTACACCTAAGAGCCCTCGTGGTGTCTGCGGTGCCGATGCTGACCTTATCGTAGCTCGCAATATGACACGCGCTGCTGCAGGTGGCTTGACTCAACACGGTGCGCATGCTCGTGAAATCTTGATTTCCTTGAAAGCTGCCGCTAATGACCAATTGGATATTCCAATTATGGGTGAAGAAAAAATTCGTACTGTATGTAAAGCTTTCAATATCCCTGAAGAAGGCCGTTCCTTAAAAGAAGTGGCTAATGACTTGGCAGATGTATTGCTCGAAGATTTGAGCCGTGCATTGCCTGGCGAATATAAAACAATTACAGCGTTAGCTCCAGCTGAACGTCGTGAAGTATGGAAAAACTTGGATATCTTGCCTATTTCTGCGTACAATGAAGCATTTGATGCATACCATCGTACATGCGTAGGTACAGATGGCGATTGGGAAAGCAATATGAAACAATTCTTGCGTTGTGGCCTTGCTTTCACATTCACTGGCGTAGTAGCAGCGGACATCGCAACAGATGCCTTGTTCGGTCTTGGTGGTCGTCGTACATCCAAAGTTAACATCGGTGCCTTGAAAAAAGGTTATGTTAACATCGCTGTTCATGGTCACTTGCCAACATTAGTATCCCAAATTTGTACAATTGGTGCCTCTGAAGAGTACTTAGAAAAAGCAAAAGCTATCGGTGCTAAAGGTATCCAATTCTACGGTATCTGCTGCTCTGGTTTGTCCAGCATGTACCGCTACGAAAACGTTATTCCATTGTGTAATGCTATCGGTGCGGAACTTGTACTTGGTACAGGCGCGCTCGATTGCTGGGTAGCTGACGTTCAAGACGTTTACCCTGCTATCATGGACGTAGCACGTTGCTTCAACACAAAAGTTATCACTACATCTGATGCAGCTCGTTTACCAGGTGCAGAACACATTGGTTACGATCACCATCATACTAACTTGTCTGAAACAAAAGCATTGGCTCGCAAAATCTTGGATCGCGCTCTTGAAGCTCATGAATTGCGTAAAGGTATGCCTGTATTCATTCCGCCATACGAAATCACTGCAGAGGTTGGTTTCTCTCCAGAATCCACTGTTAAACATTATGGTTCCTTCAAACCATTAGCAGAGGCTTTAAAATCTGGTAAAGTTCGTGGTATCGTTAACGTAGTAGGTTGTTCCAACCCACGCGTTATCTACGAAAAAGCAACTGTAGATATCGTTGATACACTTATTAAAAATGGCTGTATCATCTTAACAAATGGTTGTGCGTCCTTCCCATTGATGAAACTTGGTTACTGTAATACAGATGCTATTAAGAAATGTAGCCCTGCATTGCAAGAGTTCTTGGGCGATGATCAACCACCAGTATGGCATGTTGGCGAATGTGTAGATAATGCACGTTCCTCTGGTATTTTCGCTGGTATTGCAGGTGAATTAGGCCTTAACTTGCCACAAATGCCATTTGCAATGTCTAGCCCTGAATGGTCTAACGAAAAAGGTATCGATGCATCCCTTGGCTTCCGCTTGATGGGTATCAACTCTTACCACTGCGTTGAGCCACCTACACAAGGTTCTGATGCTGTTACAAAATGGCTTAAAGAAGACACTAAGGATATTTTAGGTTCTGTTATGTATGTAAATACTGATCCTGCTAAAGTAGCTGAAAAAATCTTAGCTGATATCGATGCTAAACGTGCTGCTTTAGGTTGGGCTGAAGTAAAATAGTTTATCTTTTGATAGATTATAATTTGTAGTTAAGTACAAAAACACCCTCTATAGATCTTATAGTTATTATGACTATTAGAATTAAGAGGGTGTTTTTTATTGTTTATGGATAGATTTTTTACTAGTCTTGTATTAGCCGTAGTATAATGTACTAATTGTTTTAGACCTACTAAAGTGTGATGGTTTCACCATCTTCAGGCACTGCTACATGGCTTTCAATGTTGTTGCCTTTGATAAATTTGCGCACATCCTCACGGCTTGTTGCTGTGTGATTAACTGTATCCATGTGAACCGCAATGATTTTTGCCTCTGGTTTGCGTACCACCATGCGGCCAATATCTTTTGTACCCATAATAATACTATCTTCAAAGCCTAAAACTTGAGCATATCCAGTGTTCATAATAATAACGTTAGGGTCGAAGCGAAGGAGGGCCTTCTCTACATCACTTGTCCAAACTGTATCGCCTACAAGGTATACAGTTGGTTCGTCTGCTGCTTCAAAAATAACGCCCATCGCATCGCCTGCTAATGGTGCGAGAACTGGATTTGCATACATTTCTACCGTGCCGTGGGAGCCACCTGTTTTTCTTAATGTGATACCATTAAACTCCAGACTTTCAAAAATGATGCGTACATCGTTAAAGCCTTGTGAAGTAATAAGTTCTTTATCCGCTGTATTTTGTACAAAAATAGGAAGTGATTTTGGAATAGCATTAATTGCCGTTTCATCCCAATGGTCGAGATGTGTGTGTGTAACTACCACTGCAGTTACATTGCTTAATAGATTGTCCATTGATAGAGGTAAATCAACCATAGGCATTCTTTGTTGATAGTTAAATGTTCCTTCAAAACCAGGATAAGTATCTTTTGGTGCTAAAAATGGATCAATAAGGAATGTTGTATTTTTTATTGTTAATTTTCCTGTAGCATTTCGAATGTGAGTATATTGTGTCATAGTTATCTCCTTAATTAAATTATTGTCGATTTAATTGAATAGATTATTATTTGTAATCTCTAGAACTAGTATACCTTGTTTTGTTATACTAGTCTCAACAATAATTAACACTATGTTTATTAATAGACACATTGTATAAAAGTGTCTATATTGGAGGTTATATGATAACTCGAAAAGAAATGACACGTATGTTGTTAAAAGAAGGCTTGCTTAGTTGTTTAGCAAACAATTCTTTTGAGTCTGTAACAGTAACATCGTTGTGTAAAGCTTCGGGTATAACTCGTTCTACTTTTTATTTACACTATAGTAATATCATGGAAATTGTTGATGATTTAGTGGATGATGCAATCGCTTATTCAAAGCCAGGAATGGTAGATAACAACAATTTACAAACTATAGCTAAGACCTTATCAGCTGCTTCTAATTCTGTTTCGTTGAGAGAAGCATACGATTCTATTTTTGATAGATTGCCTTTATGTCAGCGTATTATACGACATAAAAAGTATTTACCTTTATTTTTAGATGAACAAATTTCAGAATATGTATTACAACGCATTATAGGACGTGAAAAAGATCGGCAAGGGCTCGTTATGGCAGAATCTCTTGGCGTTTCGTTTGATGTGGGGGTATCTATTTTTATATTTTTAGTACACGGTCTATATGCTGTTAATAAACAATATAAGTGGTCTCAGAGCGATGAGTGGTTAGAAGCTCAGAAAATTATTTTTGAACTAGTTTATCGTGGATTACAAAGTAAATAGAATTTATACACGTTTATATTTTGAGATTCATTAAAGTTTTATACAACGAAAAAAGGACTCCAACTGGAGTCCTTTTTTCATGTAAGGGGAGTGTTAGTATTAATATCAAATGAACCATGTATTTAAACAAGTAGTAGGTTTGGGGTTAGTAATACTTGTCGGGAGATAAATACACGTATGGTAACCAGGGAATTGTTACCTCTATTTATCATTTGACATTTTCATTATAAGAACAAAAAATGAGTTGAAAATGAATTTTTTTAAGAAATTTCTTTTAATTTCTTGAAATTCTAAAAAAGATAATAATTAAGTTTAATTATTGTTGATAAATATGGGACAATTTTGGTATTATATATAAAGGAGAAGTTGTATATTTTATAAAGGTTTAATGGCTATTAGAGTTTTATAAAGTATACAGCTCTATAGCATGAGAGGAGCAGTCATATGAGGAAAATATTTACCATATTGTCCCTTTTGTGGCTACTCAGTATAGGGGGGACTGCTAACGCAACGGACTGGTACTATGTTGGACCAGATGCATCAGGAAACCAATTATTTATTGACAACGACAGTGTTCAAAAAAGTGATTATGATGCGCTTTTGTGGCTGCGGGTCAATGAACTGGGTGGCGACGAATTGCGATATAAAGTGTATATAAGTAGATATAACCGTACCATGGAAACATTAAAGGTAGATGCATACATGGCAGACGGTACACCCTATGAAAATGTAGAGTTCAATGAAAACCCTGAACCTATTGAAGGCAATACAAATGGTCAAGCCATTTATAATTTATTATGGCAATAAAAGAACCATCTAGCACAGCAAACTAGATGGTTCTTTTTATATGTGTAAAAAATTTATAAATCTTAGGAATATTTTTTATATACAACATCCTCAAAGGAGAATGGTATATACAGAAATTTAAACTTGGGCAGAGTTGCGGCTTAATTCCAAGTCTTGAATCATTTGGAGATCGTCTTGTGGAGAGCGACCGCCAGTTGTTAAGTAGCCACCAACCATGATACCGTTAAGGCCACCTTTTAAAGCATAAGCTTGTAAGTCACGAAGATTTACTTCACGACCACCAGCTGTACGAATCAATGCATTTGGCAAGATGAAACGGAATACAGCGAAGGTACGTAAAATATCTAATGGACGTAATGCTTTATTGCTTTCAAATGGCGTACCTTTAACAGGATTCAAAATGTTGAGTGGTACAGAGTCAATATGTAAGCGTTTAAGCTCAAATGCCATTTCTACGCGTTGTTCTAATGTCTCGTTGAGTCCAAGGATGCCGCCAGAGCAAACGCGAATGCCTGCTTTTTGAGCGTTGTCGATGGTAGACATTTTATCTTCGTAGGAATGGGTTGTACAAATATCTGGGAAGTGACTAGGTGCTGTTTCGATATTGGAGTGGTATCGAGTTACACCCACTTCTTTCAATTTGAGAGCTTGTTCATAAGTTAACAAACCAAGAGAACAGCAAATTTCGAGGCCTACTTCATCTTTAATGCGGCCTAATACGCGAATGATTTGATCGAATTCGTTTGGGTTATTAGTATTACGACCACTTGTTACGATGGAGAAGCGAATAGCGCCTGCCTCTTTAGCTTTGCGAGCCGCATCGAGGATGCTTTCATCATCCATGAACGGATATACTTGAACGCCTGTTTCGTGATGTGCAGATTGAGCACAGAATTTACAGTTTTCAGGACATTTGCCAGATCGTGCATTTACAATGGCGCATACATCTACGGAGTTGTCATTGAAATGTTGACGAATTTTATCTGCCATAGCGAGCAGAATCATCGTATCATCATCAGATGTATGAATTAACTCAATTGCTTCTTCTTTTGTAATTTCACCACCATGCATAATACGATTTGCTATAGTAAGGATTTTTTCGTATGTTCCCACCTGGGATGGTTGTTGATCTGTAGGCAAAGCCATAATAGCCTCCTAATTGTTAACTTAATAAAAATATAAAATATTGACAATTTGATTGTAAACGTTAGTGCATAAATTGTCAACTTAATGTATTTTTGAGTTAACAAAAATATGTATGTAGTTTTTAGAGCGCTTTTAATACAGAGGAATTATATGACTTACAACTAATTTTAGAGGCTATATTTTACTATATATATTAAGGTGTTAAATCTATGTTAAGGTTTTAATTGATAGTTATTTTTAAGTAATCTTTAGGGTTTTGTAGTATAATAGAGTATTGTAATTACTATATATAACTATAATAAAAGTACTAATATAAGGAGTGGATATAGATGCAGCCATTTCGATTTATACACTGTGGTGACCTGCATTTAGGGGCACCCTTCCAATATGCTACAGGTATTAGCCGCGCCGTTGATCGCGCCGTGAGCGAAGCTACCTATGTAGCCTTTGATACAATTATTGACACTGCTATCGATGAGCATGTTCATGCGGTTGTCATAGCTGGTGATATTTATAATAGCGAAGACCACAATTTAGAGGCTCAAGTGCGCTTTGTACGTGCCATGTATCGCTTGGCAGAGCATCGCATTGCAGTTTATATGGTGCAAGGTAATCATGACCCTGCTGAAAGCTGGAAGGCGCAACTGCAAATGCCAGATAATGTGCATGTATTCTCTAGTGAACAAGTACAACGTTTCCCATTAATTGTTAACAATATAGAAATTGGTGGCGTTTACGGTATTAGCTGTGGCCATGGTAATGAAAGCGACAATTATGCGCGCCAATACCGCGCCTTTGAACGAGATGAGTTTTCTTTGGCTGTCATGCACGGGACCGTAGGTTCTAGTGCAGGCTCTGAAAACCATAATGTGACCGGCCCGTGCAGTTTAACTGATCTTGCAGAGGCGGCTATGGATTATTGGGCATTAGGACATATTCACAAATCTCAAGTTCTTAGCGAGGAACCTCTTGTTGTTTATTCCGGTAATCCTCAAGGTTTACACCGCAAGGAAATAGGCCCTAAGGGGTGCTATCTCGTCTCTGTATCTCATAATGGTCATTGTTGAAACCAGTGCTATCCATTTTGAAGAAATCAAAATTGATATTGCAGGCATGAAAACGGAAGCAGAATTCTTAGAAATTTTACGCCATAAAAAAGAGAATCTGCGTAAGCAACATAAGAAAAATATCTTGCTTTCCATTGTTCTCGTAGGTACAGGTCCATTGCATCGTTTATGTACACAAGAAGGTGTGCGCAAATTATGGTTGCAAGAGTCCCAAAGTGAAGAGAAAAGCAAGTCTATATTTGTTATGCCTTATCGCATGATGTGTAATACGCGACCTAGCATTAATTTGGCTGAACGTAGATTGTTATCCGATGTGGTAGGGGATTATTTGCGTGCCTATGATGATATGGTTGACGGCAATGCGGTACAGACGGTACGTCAAATTTTGGCAGAACGTCCTGAATTTAAACGCTTAGGTGTATATGCCGATTTGTTGAGTGATGAATTATTGCTTCGCGCCTTGAAGCGCTGTGAAATTGAAGGTGTTACTGTATTGATGGGGGCTAATGATGAACATTAAACGCATACGATTTGATGAATTTGGCCCGTATCGCGACTGGTCTTTCACTACGGGGAATCATGGTGTTCAGCTCATGTATGGACCTAATGAAAGTGGCAAAACCTCTTTGCTTGAAGGGATGCGCACACTTCTATTTGGCGGTGCGCATAAGGCTTATGGGCCTATGATGGGTGCCCTTGATGTAGAGCGTAATGGTGAAAGCTACTACATTGGTCGTAAGGGGAAACAACTAGACTTTTACAGTCCTGGAAATCCGGCCATTCATGAAGAGCCTGCTCAACATTGGTGGCATGGTATTGATAAAAAAACATATAATCGAATTTTTGCATTGACCCTTGATGATTTACAAGGCCTTGATGTGTTGCAAGAGGTAGAGGTTCGATCCCGATTCTTTGGCGCTGAAGGGGGCGAACATTTAGGGGCTGTTGTAAAAGATGTGGAAAAAGGCGCTACTGATCTATTAGTAGCTTCCTCCAATGGTAAACGCCGCATCAATGTGTTGATGGATGAGCTTAAGGAAAATCGTCAAAAGTTAAGTCATTTAGCCGAGCATGAAGCGCAATATGTAGAACTGCAAAAGGCCTTTCACAGTACCGAGCAGACTGAGGCAGAATTGCAAGGGCAGTTGCAAGAGTGGAAGGAATACCGCGATGGTATAGATGTGGTATTGCGCGCGTGGGATACGTATCGCCGTAGCGAAGAAGCGCGTATGCACATGCAGCAGTATAATAGCGAGCTTGCTTTGAGTCGTGATGAGTTCCTTCGTATCGATGAGGAAATTAAACGAGCTCGAGAAAATATGCAGTTGTGGCAGGAAAAAGAAGCGTCTTTGATGCCAGCCAACTTTAGTCCTGATAGTCCGTTTGGTACGTATGGTCAAGATATTGAAGACCTCATTCAACAAGGTGCTAAATGGGAACAATTGCGCCGTGAATGTGAAGAAGGGGATGCGTATATCTTTAAGGTACGAGAACAATTAGAGTTTTCTCGTTCTATGCATTCTGCATGGCGTGATGATGAACCGATGGCCGATGATGTGAATTGGTTTGAAGGTGAGCGCTTAGCAAGTCGCTTGCGCACTGCTAAAGATCAATTATTACACTGGCAAGATCGTAAGCCTGCTGAGGCCTCTGATGATTTGCCAGTAGCCAATCTCGACGGAGCATCGTTACCAAATTACAGCGAAGAGGATTTGGCGAAAAAAGAGCATCTCGAACGTGAACTAGAGCTTATCTTGATGGATATAGATCGAGTTACAGAAAAACGGGATAGCTATGGTCCTGATGCACAACCGACCAATTTGCCAAAGTGGTTACAACGCATTAGTGGCGTAGCTGCAGTGATTGGCGTTTTACTCGTATTAGCAGGCTTATTAGTATTAGAGTCTGTACTTTATACGATTGGCGGCTTTATACTATTAATCCTATCTATGGCATTGTTCTGGTATGCTACATGGAGACGTCATAACGGCAATTCTGATGTGTCTAAACTGAATTATGAGTTACAAATCTTGTCATCTCGTAAATCTGATGTAGAACATCAGTTAGAGGCACTTGTGAAAGCCGCAACACCTGTAGTGAACCCAATTCCATCCATAGAGGGTGCAGCACATCTTGATCGTTGGATTCAAGAAGGTCATACGTTGCAAGCTATTTATGATGAAGCCCTTGCAGCTTGGCAGAATTGGTTGCCTCAAGGTGCGGCGAAGAGCCTTAACGAAGATGATTTCTTCGGTCTCAAACAAGAGTACGATCAGTACCATGAACAGTTACGTACTATTGAAGGTTATGAAAAGCGCTTAGCAGAGCACAAAGAAGGCTTACGTGTTATCGAAGACCAAGCCATGACCTTGTGGTATAACCTTGGTGTTGAGGCTCCTGTATCTCCTACAGAGTTAAAACGTATTTATAACCAATATAAAAACTTCCAACAAAATAAAATTGTATGGGAACAAAAGGAAGCACAACGTAAAAGCTTCCGCAATGAATACGATAATTGGCACCGCAAAGAAAAAGAATTGCTACTTCGTCAACAAGAGCTATTGCACAAGGCTGGCATGGAAAGCTCTAACGAGTATCGTCAACATCTTATCGATGAAGACCAATACAAGCAATGGCAAACCATTTACAAGCAAAGTCAGGTACAGTTAGATTTATTAGCTCCTGATGCGGAGAATAAAGATTTATTCTATCGCCGCTTGCGTGAAGGCAATAAGGATAATTGGTTAGATGAGTTAGATCATTCTGAACGAGAAATAGCTTCTATTGAAGATAAGTTGGCTATCTTGTATGAACGTCGTGGTCAAGTTGTGGAGTCTATGCGTGCCCTAGGTTCTGACCAAGAGCAACACCAAATGCTTCAAGAGCGTGAAGCGTTACAAAATGAACTGGAATCTGCTCTTGAAGATTGGGCTACTCAAGTATTGATGAGCCACTGCATGGATAAGGCTCAACAGTCCTATGAGCAAGAAAAACAGCCTCATATGTTAGAGCTTGCATCTTCTTATATAGAACGTTTGACTGGCGGTATCTATCCCTTTGATATCCTCGGGATCAACGAAGGGGTAGCACTGGTTAATGGTAATGGAGAACGCTTAGAACTTAAGTTCTGGTCTAGTGGCTTAGCCGATCAAGTCTACTTGGCATTGCGCCTAGCATTAGCTAAGGTATTCTCTTACCAAGTTGAGTCCTTGCCAATCATATTAGACGATATTCTCGTGCGTTTTGATGAAAACCGTCAACGTAGTGCCTTAGAACTATTAGCAGAAATAGGCAAGAACCAACAAATCTGGTTGTTTACATGCCAACGCTCTGTATTTGATATGGCTCAATCCGTTACAGGTATTGATTGCCATAGATTAAGTCGCAATTAAATATAACCTCTGTGAAGGTATATAGCTTTCACAGGGAATAGTAATGGCGACGTTACAAATGATGTAACTAAAGTAACTGTTTTAGTTATCATAGTGTGTTAGTATTGATTAGAAAGAAAGGGGTTGAGTACTTGAATACAGCATATTTAGATATGATCCAAGGTAAGAACCCTGGTGTAACACCTGTGTGGTATATGCGCCAAGCTGGTCGTAGCCAAGCGGAATATCGCAAAATTAAAGAAAAATATACACTCTTTGAAATTACAAAAGAGCCTGAGCTATGTGCTCGTGTTACAGAATTACCTGTTAAGGAATACGGCGTTGATGCGGCCATTCTGTACAAGGCCATCAACGTGCTGGAGACCATCACCCTGGACAAGGAGAGCTCTCACTTCAAGGCACAGCTGGCCCAGAAGATGGGCGAGCTGGTCTACAACGGCCAGT